>JBATTM010000295.1:0-6640 GCA_049670545.1 Polyangiales bacterium | reverse complement strand
CTCGTAGACGCGTGTGCGACCGAGCTCGGCGCCGGTGCGGCGAAACTTCCGGTGGGAATGATGGTGGAGGTACCCTCCGCGGCCCTGCAGGCTGACGCGTTCGCCAGGCACGCGGATTTCTTCGCGATCGGCACAAACGACCTGACGCCGCATGCGCTCGGGCTCAACCGGGACGATCCCCGAACTGCCGCCGCGGCGAGCCCCCTTCATCCGACGGTTCTCGGGCTGATCGCGCGCGCGTTGGATGCAGCCGACGCGGCGGGGATCCCCTGCTCCATATGTGGCGATATGGCGACTGACCCGATCGGCCTTGCGCTCGCACTTGGCCTTGGGTGCCGAAACGTGTCCGTGCCGGCCCGCATCGTACCCTTGACCAAGGCGGTCGTTCGTACGCTGGATCTCGACGCCGCCGCCGAGACCGCACGACGGGCGCTGTCGTGCAGTTCCGTCGAAGAGGTGCGCGCACTCGCCCTCGGGGACTTCGGCCAGCAACTCACGACGCTCTGGCGCGACGGAGACCCGGGCTAGCGACGGGGGGAGAGGGCGGACACCATCGCTTCGAGGTCGGCCTCGGCTTGGTATCCAGTGACCCTTTCCATCTCGTAGCCGGCGGCGTCATAGAGAATGTAGGTTGGCACGCGTTCGATTCGGCCCAGCGCCGTCCGCGCGTTCTCGACTCCCCCGTACGGGTCTGCACCGACGACGAAGGGTGGATCGAGGGCGTAGGCCCAGGCCTCGACCAACTGCGTGGCGCGTGGCTCGGATGCGACGCCCACGACCAAGACTTCGGGGTGCTGCTGCACGAACGGGCGAAGCGGCTCTAGGGCTGCCTGGCTCACCATGTCGAACGTTGCGAACACGAAGAGCAATACTGGGGTGCCGCGCAGGTCTCCGAGCTCGAGCCAGCGGCCGTCTGACAGTCGGACGCCGAGTTCGAGTCGGGGGCCTTGGTCGTTGACCGCAGCGACGGTCGAGCCTCCGGGGGCCGCCGACCCACCCGTGCATCCGAGGACGATCGCCATCGTCATGCCCAGGACGAGAATCTGAATTGTGCAGGGTCGACTCGTGTTCATTGCGAGGCTGGTCTCAATATAGCAAGAACGCACGACGATGGACGCGATAGGAGAACGGCTCGAGGCGCTTCTCGGACGATGCGACCCTGCAGAGCGGCGTCAACGCGATCCCGTCGACTTCGTGCACCAATACCACGAGCCAGCCGATCAGGAGGTGGCCGGCCTCATTGCCGCGAGCTTGGCTTTCGGGAATGCTCAGGCGGCTCGTCGGAGCGCGCAGCGCGTGCTGGACGCCCTAGGCCCGCGCCCCGCGCACGTCGTCGCCGAGGCGGGGGAGGACGAACTTTTCGATCGCATTCGCGGGTTCACGCACAGAATCTACCGGGATGAGCACATGAGCAGGCTGTTGGCCCGCGCCGGACAGCTCCTCGACGCCCATGGGAGTCTTGGTGTGGCCTTCCGTGGATACTACGAGCAGTCCCGTGGCGATTTTCGAGAAGCCATGGCGTGTCTCGCGGATGCCCTACGAGGCGAAACACGAACGCGGGCGATGAAACACCTCGTCAGCGACCCTCGGGCCGGAAGCGCGTGCAAACGGCTCGTACTCTATGCGCGGTGGATGATTCGTCCGTCTGATGGGGTGGACCTCGGGCTTTGGCCGATCGATCCATCCGTCCTCCTGATGCCGGTTGACACGCACGTGCACCGCATCAGTTTGAATCTCGGTCTCACCTCGCGTCGCACGGCCAGTTGGGTGACGGCCGAAGAGATCACGTCCGCGCTTCGGCGGTACGACCCCACGGACCCGGTGAAGTACGACTTTGCCCTATGTCACCTCGGTGTGTCGCGTGAATGCCCGAGTCGACCCGTGCACGACAAGTGCGCACGTTGCGTTCTCCAAGACGTGTGTCGTGTTTGGGGCGACGACCCTCGTGGGGGTTCAGCGAAGGAAGCCGGTCAGCTTCGGCTCTAGGGCATGCAGGTCCGCAACACCTTCCACGCCTTCGCCACGCTCGAGGGTGTCGCCGACGATTCGAACCAACTTGTAGTCCTGTAGGGCCTTGAGCGCGGTTTCGAGCTTGAGCTTCGACAGCGACTCGCGCCTTTCGATCTCGCCGGCGAGATACATCTGCTGGCCGAGACCGAGGGTACGCTTGTACCACTCCTTTTTCTGGATTGGCCCATCGAGCACGATTTCGGCGCCACGAAGCGCGAGCAAGTAGCTCTCGAAGAAAGTCTGCAGCATGGTTGCATAGCGCTCGAGGCGATGACGCCGAATGCCTTCGGTCGCGTGAACCTTCTCGTCTCGAATCTCGACTTCGCCTGCTTTCTCCATGGCGGCGAGCGCTTCGCGGAAAACCTGGTTGAAGTCCGCGTCAGTTCTGAAAATGAACTCGTGCTTGAAGAGGCGCGAGAGCTGTTGAACTCGGTCGTTCAGACGCGCGATATCGACCCACTCTTCGCGGTCGACCAGCAGCGACGACGCGATCAACGCACTAGGAACGAAAAAGTGGATCGTCGTATTCAGGTAGTACTCGAGGGCGAGCCTCCGCTCGGAGTCGATGGTGTAGATCGGCTCCGGGCCGGTGTCGTGTGTGACGATGAGCCTCGCGTCTAGGAAGAGCCGGAGGGCCTCTTCGATCGTATCTTCGCGAATCCGCTCTTCGCCGATCCGAAGCTGGTGGGCGATGCGGGCGCCCATGGAACTCAGCGTGAGAAGTAGATCCTGGCACGTCTCGAGGAGGCCCGACTTCGTCATTCCGCGCTTGCGGTGGCTGAGAAGGGCGGTCGCGACCAGCGCAGCCGGAGTCACCACGGTGACCTCGTTTATCGAGTACATCACCTTATGCGCCAATGCGCGCACAGCGGCCCGGCGTTCGGCCGGGCTCAAGTCGTCGAGGCTTTGCAGACTGCTGTCCGACCGGCGAAGCGTGCTTCGTACGAAATCGTCGAAGTCGATGATTTCGCCGAACTGAACGTACAACCGACCCCATTTGGAACGGAGGATGCTCGAACTCTTGATGAGATCGCCCATGTTCTCTGACTGCTTCTCGCCCCCGCCGAGCTCGTGAACGAAAGACCGCTCCTCGATGATGCGCTCGTAGCCGATCGAAATCGGAACGAACTGGACCTTCGTGGCTGGCAGTTTTAGCGCGGAGTCGACGACCATCGATAGCAAACCGTACTTCGGGGGGAGCGATTTGCCCGTTCGCGATCGACCGCCCTCGAGGAAGAATTCCGTGGTGAACCCCTCGGCGAGTAGCTTGCGCAAGTAGGCTTCCACCAAAGCTGGGTAGAGACGATCTCCTTGGAAACTTCGACGAATGAAAAACGCTCCGGCCCGGCGGAGCACCGGTCCAATCGGCCAGAAGCTGAGATTCTCACCGGCCGCGATTTGCGGGGCCATCATCGCGTTGGCGTAGAGCATGTCGCTCAGCACCAAGTAGTCGACGTGGCTCTTGTGGCTCGGAAGGAGTACGAGGGAAGCTTCACGCGCAGCGACCCGAAGCCGTTCGAGCCCTTCGTGGTCAAACACGACGCCGTCGTACATCTTCGACCAGACCCAGGTCAGAAAGCGGTGCATGACATCGACCACGAACGGGCTCTGCCGCGCACAGAGGCTTCGAAGATGTTTGCGCGCCACGCCCTCGGCTTTCGCGCGTGAGATCCCCTTTCGCGCGGCGTATCGCTGGATCTCGGTACGCATCCGCGGACTTCGAAGCAGCTCTTCCTGAATCCGAGCTGGACTCTTCTTCATCGGTCCGAGGACCACCGTACGATCTCGCTCCATCCGTCGCAGAAGGACGTAGCGGACCTTGTCGGCGGCTTGGATGTCGGTGAGGTCTTCGTTGCGGTCGAGGAAGGCCTTGAGGTCGAACGGTTCCCCAGAGCGCAACTTCGCGTTTCGGTAGTTCAACAGGAACTGGCAGAACACGCGGATCCGGCCCGGCCACTGAACCGGGCCGAACAGCAAGTCGAGGAGACTCGGACTGGCGCTTCCGGATTGCTTACTCCACACGAAGGTCTGCGGTACGAGCAAGATGGGTTGCGTGGAGACGCGCTGCTTGCTGACGAGGGTCTGAATCAGGTCGACCTCGAGCTTACGACCGCGCCGTGCCTGGCGACCAAGCTGTGGTGGCCGACGTAGAAAGAGCAGGGCGCTGTACCCATCGCCCACGGTTCGCTCGAGTGCTTCGGCCTCGGGGATTTGTCGCCGAAGGCTCAACCGACGTCCACCCTTGCCGAACGGCTCGAGAATCCAAAGCCCCAAATCGTTGACGAAGCGTACGAGGGGCAGCCCGAACTTCTTCAGCAAGAAGTCCAGGCAAAGAAAATCGAGGAAGGATAGGGAGCGCATCACGTAGACCACCACGCCCTGGCTCGCGGCCTCACGCACCCCACGGCTCCAGTTCTCGTCCACCAGGATGTGGGCGAAGAAGCGCCGATAGAGCCAGCGCAAGATCGCGTTTGGCGAGTACGGCGCTGGCGTGGGTGATCGTCGCGCGAGCTCCGGCGTGTTGGCCATCGGACTTTCGGACACTAGCAGCGGCCCCCCTTGGGTCGAGTATACGACGTGGCCCCGGGTTTTCGGAAGTTCAGCCCGGGTTCAGAACTGCGCGCGAAGCATGCGCCTTTGCCCGGGACGGAGGCTCACCTGGTAGCGCCGTTCCTTACCCTCGTATCGCACCACGACCTCGTATTTGCCTGCGCTGAGGCGCGCCGCCACTCCGGCTCCGAGGGTGCCGATACGCGTCCGCCCCCGATTGACGGTCACCATCCCAGTGCCCGACCCCACGTTGCCTTCGATACGGACCTCGAGGACTCCAGTCTGAAAGTCCACGACGACCGCTGCGGTCTTGCCTGCGACGACTTCGACATCTCGGCTCGTTGACGGATTGTCTAGCACTCCGTCCAGCCGCAGTGTGGCTCTCCAGGTTCCGGGTGCGAGCGAAATGACCGTGCCGCATGGGCCGGCGACTTCCTTTTGGCTCGCGCGGGTCATCACGATCGAACCCTGGCTCGGTGCACCGTTTTCCGTGGTCGTGCAGCGCACGTTGCCCGCGTCGGCAGCGACCGTCGCCGTGAGTCCGAGGCTCGCGACGCACGCCCAAAGCGGCGCCAACCTAGCCGCGCGATCTGCCCGCTGCGATGCCCAGTCCGTGAATCCCATCTGGAGACCTTTTTAGCTGATTTCGACTGATCCAGGGTCATCCTGCGCAAAGGGCCGCAAAACCCGGGGTTTCGTAGCGACGCGAGCCGTTTCCGCCCGCTTGACACCCCCTGGGACGGCGGCTAGGAAACGCGCCCCTAAACGGGACCTTAGGAGCGAATCATGGCTACGCAGAGTGCCAAAGCGTCAGAGATAGAGCGCAGGTGGTACGTCGTTGACGCGGCGGGACAACCGCTCGGTCGTCTTGCGTCCAAAGTGGCGCATATTCTACGCGGCAAGCACCGCCCGGAGTACACGCCTCACGTCGATACCGGCGACTTCGTGATCATCACCAATGCGGCGCAGGTACATCTCAGCGGCAACAAGCGCGACGGGAAGTTCTACCATCACCATTCCGGCTATCCAGGTGGCCTGAAGTCAGAAAGTTACGGTCAGCTCCTCGACCGCAAGCCCGAGTTCGTCGTCGAGAGGGCCGTCAAGGGGATGCTCCCCAAGAACAGCCTCGGGCGACAGATGTTTCGCAAGTTGAAGGTGTATTCGGAGGGGACACACCCGCACGTGGCGCAAAAGCCCGAACCCCTCCCGCAATGATCTCGAGAGATATGGCATGACACACTCCAAAGTCATCGATGGCCGCAACTATGGTACGGGCAAGCGCAAGAACGCGATTGCACGTGTTTTTCTGCGCCCAGGTGCCGGGACCGTCACGGTCAACGGCCGCACCTTCGAAAACTACTTCCCGCGCGAGATTCTCCGAATCATCGCGATGCAGCCTTTCGCGGCGTTGGAGAAGCAGGGGCAATACGACGTCGAAGTGAACGTCATGGGTGGCGGGGTCTCTTCGCAAGCCGTGGCGGTGCGACACGGGATCGCGCGGGCACTCGTCGGCGAGGACGAAAGCACCAAGCCGACCCTCAAGCGCGCCGGATACCTCACGCGCGACGCCCGCAAGAAAGAGCGTAAGAAGCCAGGTCAGCCAGGCGCACGCAAGAAGTTCCAGTACTCCAAGCGCTGAGACTTTCGAGTTTTCGTGATTCGAGCCGCGGCGCCAGGTGTGCCGCGGCTTTTTTCGTAATACAACCCCTTTGAGACGACGCAGCATGACTTCGAAGACGATCAACGCGACCATCGTGGGCGGTACTGGTTACACCGGCGCCGAGTTGGTGCGCCTCGTGCTCGGTCACCCCTCGCTCGAGCTGGTGTCCGTGGTGGGCCATTCGACTGCCGCCCGACCGATCGCCGAAGTGTTGCCGAGCATGAGGGGCGTGCTCGACGGTGTGGTCGAGCCGTTCGATCCTGACGCGATCGCCAAGCGCGCGGAGGTCGCGTTTTGCGCGCTTCCCCACGCGGCGAGCGCCCCAGCAGTCGCGGCGCTCCGCCAACGTGGTCTCGTGGTCTTCGATCTTTCTGCCGACTTTCGTTTCGAGAACCTGGCCACGTACGAGCGGCTCTACGG
>JBATTM010000294.1:0-2402 GCA_049670545.1 Polyangiales bacterium | reverse complement strand
TGCCTGGCGTCTGCGCTTCAGGCGCTTCATCGCACTGAGCCTCCAGAGGCCCCCGTCGAGCCTCCCGTGCTGTCGGTCTGGGGGGCGCTCGACCGAACGCACGCTCCTAGCGACCCTCAACGAAGTCTCGAGCTCGCACCGCGCGGACGGCTGGTGATCTTCGACGATGCAGCTCACTTCCCCGACCTCGAAAAGCCGGAGCGGTTCGAGCAAGAGGTGCTGAAGTTCATTCGAGCCGAAGTCGAATGAGCAACGTTGCAGGTGCGAAGCGAAAGCCGCGTCGTGCCTACCATCACGGGGATTTGAAACAGGCGCTTGCCAACGTGGGTCTGCAGTTGCTCGATGAGGTCGGTGCGGATTTCACCCTGCGTCAGGTCGCACAGCGGGCCGGTGTCACCCATGGCGCGGCGTATCGCCACTACGAGAGCAAGGAGGCGCTATTGGCAGAGCTAGCCCGCCGCGGTTTCGTCGACCTCACTCTGGCGATCGACCGCGCGATGCGGCTGGGGTCTCCTGCACGGGGCAAGCTCGAGGCCCTGCTCAAGGCATACGTGCGCTTTGCGTGGGGTCAGCCCGCTCTTTACGAAGTGATGTTCGGGAGGCGGTTGAACGAGGAGGGCTCGTTTCCCGACCTCGAAGAAGCCGTTCAAGGAGCTGTGCGATTGCTTCGAGTCGCTGTCGCCGACTACCTCGGCGACGATGACGAGCTCCGTGCTCGTGATCTCAGCATCGGGTTGTGGAGCCTCGCGCACGGCTTCACCGCGAACGTCCTGCATCGTCGGATCCACGTACGCTCGGTTCGCCGTGCACAACGCTACCTCGTCGAGGTCAGCGCACCATTTCTCGAAGGTGCTCTCGAGTCGCCTCGTTGAGGGGGCGTCACCCACACACCTAACGCGCCGAGACGACGACTTCATCGATGTAGAACCAATCAGAGTTGCCCGACGCGTCAGCCCGGAAACGAAACCTGGCGTCATTGAAGTCGTAGGTGATGTTGTCGATCACGATGGACGGGTTGTAGAAAGGGCCGTTGTCGACGAAATCGAGGTTGTTGACGTACTGGGCAACGACATGCCAGGCACCCCCGCTCCAAAACTCGACGAGTAGGTCCTCGTTGCGTTCGAGGCTGCGCGGTCTGTACCAGAACCCAAGCTGAATCTCGCTGTACGCCGAGAGGTCAGTGCCCGTGTCTGAAAAGAACGAGGAAGCGGACCCCGAGTTGTCTCGAAGACGGACAGCGTATGTTCCTTGGTGTGCGAAGGCGGCGTCACTGGCGCTCAGCCGACAATCGCTTCCGCCGTCCGTCCACGGCCCGAAGGTTCCCGACTCGAAGTCTTCGCTCAGGATGACGGTCCACTCCACCGCTCCCGTGCACTGGTCGGTGCCTTCGTCGCACGACTGGCCCGCACATGGGTCGGACCCGGCCTGGCAGTCACCGAACACATCGCAGATCTCGGTTCCGTTGCAGAACGAGCCGTCATCGCAAAGCCCATTGTCGGCAACGTAGCCACACAAGTCGATTGCTTCGTTACAGCTATCGATCGTGCAGCTCACTCCGTCGTCGCAATCTACCGGCGTGCCGGCTACACATGCGCCCCCGACGCACTGTTCTTCCCCGTTGCAGAATAGGCCGTCATTGCAGGTCGCTGGGGTTACCTCTTCGTCGGTCGCGCCATCGCAGTCGTCATCGACGCCGTCACACGTCGCGTCATCGGACGCGGCGCCTGCGAGCGGGTCGCAGCTATCGGTGGGCACACCATTCTGACAGGTCAGGATTCCGGTGTTGCCGCTACAGGCTCCTACACCGCAGTTCGTCGCCGTCGCCGCGAACTCTTCGTCGATCAGGCCATCGCAGTCGTTGTCGACACCGTCGCAGGCCGAGTCATCGGCCGCGGCACCCGCGAACGGGTCGCAGCTGTCGACCTGGCTCCCGCCTTGGCATGAAAGCTGGCCTGCGTTCCCGTTGCATGCGCCGACGCCGCAACTCGTCGTGTTCGAGACCGCGCCCTCGCAGTCCGGGTCTTCGCAATCGACGAGTGAATCGCCGTCGCCGTCGAGGCCGTCGCTACAGGAGCCTTCGCTCGATGGCACCGGCGATGCGGCATCGTTCGGGTCCGTCGCAGCGGACACTTCTTCGGCATCCGTGAGGCCGTCGCCGTCGGTGTCGACCGAAGAAGGGTTGGTCCCGTAGAGAATCGTCTCGGCGGGGTCGATGAGGCCATCGCCATCCGAGTCGGCCGCATTGGGATCGAGCAACGCGAGGGGAACGAGACCCTTCCCGATCTGTACCTCGTCGAGTTTTCCGTCGAGAAACTCGGTGAACGCGCCGGAGTTTTCCTTCTTTGCGCCCAGGAGAATTTCGTCGTTCGAGCTCCTTTCGGCCGGCTGATACGCGGCTGGGT
>JBATTM010000293.1:0-4836 GCA_049670545.1 Polyangiales bacterium | reverse complement strand
GTTTCCTGGTTCCGATCTTCGGGGGACCGCAGACGGCACGATGGATTCACCACATCGCAATGTGGCTGATCCTCGGGTTTTTCGCGCACCACATTTGGAGCGCCATCTTGGTTTCCCGGGCCGAGGGGCACGGCCTGATCGATTCAATGTTCAGCGGATACAAGTTCCTGCCTCGGACATGGCGGTCTCGCGATGACTGATCGCACCCCGGTTCTGGTTCTCGGATTGGGGAACGTCGTCTGCGAGGACGATGGAGCTGGCATCGCCGCCGTCCACAAGCTCCGACGCGACTATGAGTTGCCGGAGGGCGTCGTCGCTCTCGACGGAGGAACCCTTGGGCTTTCCTTGCTTCCCCTGGTCGATAGCGCCGATCAACTGATCCTGGTCGATGCGATTCGTTCGGAAGGGCCGCCTGGCACCCTGGTCCGAATCGAGGGCGAGGAAATCGCGCCCGCAGTGTACGAACGGCTGTCACCGCATCAGATCGGCGTCGCCGATCTTCTTGCCGGTGCGAGTCTTCTCGGTCGCTACCCGTCCCGTGTCGTCCTTCTCGGGGTCGTTCCGAAGAGCGTCGAACTCGGGCTCGGAAGAACCCCCGCGGTCGAAGCCAGCATCCCGGCGCTCGTAGACTCCGTCGTGAAGGAGCTGACGGTGATCGGGTACGCACCCACCCCACGATCGGACGGCGATGCAAAAGGCGCTCGGAGCATTGATTATGTCGCTCGCACTCTCGGCGTGTAGCGAGAGCGGACCGAGTCTCGCGGCTGAGTACCGGGACATCGACGTCCCGGAGGAAGTGTTGGCGTCTCGCGACGCACGGGCGCGGGGCCATGTGCTCTTCCTCGAGAAGTGCGCGCTGTGCCATGGGGTTCGGGCGAACGGCCGAGGCGTTCGGCGTCAAGGGCTCTCAGGCCCACCCGTCGACTTCCAAAGCGCCCAGTGGCGGTCTCGCGCGACCCCACGAGGCGTGTACGCCGTCCTGAGCGAAGGGGTTCGAGGCACTTCGATGCCCGCATGGCCGACTCTCAGCGGCGCCCAGAAATGGGATGTCGTGAGCTACGTCCTCAGCGTGGCCGAGGAGCGCCCATGATCGAGGGTCGTCGGATCGAAGTGCGGGGCGCAGTGCAAGGTGTAGGGTTTCGACCCTGGGTCTATCGCCTCGCACGCCGCGCTGGGCTCCGAGGTCGAGTTCGCAATCATGCGCGCGGCGTCACCATCGAGGCGTTCGGGATGCCTCGGTCTCTCGCTGCCTTCGTGCACGACCTCGAGGAGGACACCCTGCCGTCGGCGACGATCGTCGAGCTGCAGTGCTCATCCATCCCCGCCGAAGCGCTCGGTGATTTCATCATCGACGCGAGCCACGAGGCCGGGGACCGCTCGCTCTCCATCGCGCCCGATCTGGCGACCTGCAGTGCGTGTTGCGCGGAAGTTTCCGACCCGGAGGACCGACGGTTCGGCTACGCGTTCACCAACTGCACCGGTTGCGGCCCCCGATTCACGATCACGACGGGAGTTCCGTACGATCGCGCGTCCACCACGATGTCCGGGTTCGATTTGTGTCCGGCTTGTACGAGAGAGTTCCACGATCCCAACGACCGCCGGTTCCATGCACAGCCGAACGCGTGCCCCGCGTGCGGCCCGAGCCTCAGCCTTTGGCACACCGACGGCTCACCGGTGGACTGCGAAGATCCCATCGTCGAGGTGGCTGCGCGTCTTCGCCAGGGCGCCATCGTTGCGGTCAAAGGTCTCGGTGGCTTTCACCTGGCGTGCGATGCGCGCGATCGACGCGCGGTTCGTACCCTTCGGCACAGAAAGAATCGCGACGAGAAGCCCTTTGCTGTCATGGTTCGCGACGTCACGGAGGCCTACGCGCTTGGATCGATGACCGCCGAAGAGGAGAGTCGGCTGTGTTCGGCGGAGCGTCCGATCGTACTCACGCCCAAGCGCGTGGATGCCCCGCTTGCCGAGGAAGTCGCGCCCGACTCGGAGCTCGTGGGGCTATTGCTCCCGTACACCCCACTGCACCATCTTTTGCTTGAACGGGTCAGGCGCCCACTGGTGATGACCTCCGGGAATGTGGCCGGGGAGCCCATATGCAAAGACGAAGCGGCCGTGATAGCCGCTCTGGGTCACGTTGCCGACGCTTTCCTGGTGCATGATCGCCCAATCGCCACGCGGTGCGACGACTCGGTCGTGCGCGTCATTGCCAGGCGTTCGGTTGTGCTCAGACGTGGCCGAGGCTTCGTTCCCCGCCCGGTTCGGCTGACCCGGCCGGTCGAACGACCGGTGCTCGCATGTGGAGCTCAGCTCAAGAACACCTTTTGCATTGCGATCGAGAACGAAGCGTACCTCGGACCCCACGTGGGCGACCTCGAGACGCTGGTAGCGATCGAATTCTTCGAGGAGGCGGTGCAGCGCATGCAGTCGATGCTCGGCGTCGAGGCTGAGGTCATCGCCCACGATCTTCATCCGGGATACGCGTCGACACGGTACGCCACCTCGAGAGAGCGGGGGGTGACGGTAGGGGTTCAGCACCATCATGCGCACGTGGTGAGCGCGATGGCCGAGCACGGCGTCGAAGGCCCGGTGCTCGGGATCGCCTACGATGGGACGGGGTTCGGTACCGATGGGACTGCATGGGGCGGAGAGCTGCTTCTGTGTTTCCGGAACCGCTTCGAGCGTCTCGCCACGTTTCGTCCGTTTCGACTCCCGGGTGGCGACGTCGCGATGCGAGAGGTCTGGCGGGCGTCCCTTGGGCTCCTCTACGACGCGTTCGATGGCGCACCTCCGTTGGAGGAGCTGCCGCTCTTCCATGGCGTTTCGGCGCGACCGCTTCGTGTGGCGACGCAGATGGTCGACAGGCATGTGAACGCGCCAAGTGTCCGCGGCGTCGGTCGCTACTTCGACGCGGTGGGCGCCCTCGCGCTTCAGCGCCCGCGGGCCAGCTTCGAAGCGCAAATCGCCGTTGCCTGGAACACCATCGCTGACCGAAGTGAGGTGCGACGATACCCCTTCGACCTCGACCTCGAACAGCACCCCCACGAAATCGACCTCCGCCCAATGGTGCGCGCGATCGTGGGTGACCTTCTCACGGGCGTTCCACCGGCGTCGATCTCGGCCAAGTTTCACAACACGCTCGTCACCGCGACGGTAACGACTGCGCAGGAACTCGTAGGGACCATCGGTCGCCCCCCCGTGGTGCTCACCGGTGGCGCGTTTCAGAACCCTTGGCTGAGTGAAGGAATCGCAGGTCGGCTGCGACACGACTGGGTGTGCCTCACCCATGAAGAAGTCCCTCCCGGAGATGGTGGCATCGCACTCGGTCAGGCGGTCGCGGCGGACGCGATGTTGCGGGAGGAGAGTCGACCATGTGCTTAGGAGTCCCAGGCCAAGTCCTCGAAGTCGACCGAGACCTGCAGACCGCCGTGGTGGATTTTTGGGGCGTCAAGAAGGAGGTGCGACTCGAGCTTTGCGATGCCCCGGTCTCCGAAGGTGATTACATTCTCAATCACGTCGGTTTCGCGATCCGTCGAATCCCCGGCGAGGAGGTCGCCGAGACGCTCGCGCTCTACGACGAGTTGTTGCGTGCTGCAGAGGCGGAGGACCTCATGACCGCCGACGTTCGGGCGGAGATCAAGGCGGCTCCGGATGTCCGTTCGGGTCAACAGGGGGAGCGCGATGCCTCCGACTGATGCCCTGGGGCAGCTCAAGTTCCGCGATCCGGTGCGGGCGAAGGCGCTATGCGAGGCACTCTCCGAGTGGGTGGCGCGATCCGATCATCACCCCGTGACCGTCATGCATGTCTGCGGGAGTCACGAGCAGGCGATTGCCAAGTTCGGGCTGCGATCGGTGTTTCCAGAAGGGCTTCGCGTGATCATGGGCCCAGGGTGCCCGGTCTGCGTCACCGATGTGCCCGAGGTCGACGAGGCGGTCGCGCTTGCGAGGCAGGGTGTTCGGATCGCGTCGTATGGAGACATGCTTCGCGTTCCCGGCACGTCGCAGTCGCTCGCTGATGCCAAAGCGGACGGTGCCAAGGTCGAGGTCGTCTACAGTGTCACCCAAGCTGTGGCGCTCGCGCGCGACACCGACGAGCCGTTGGTGTTCTTTGCTTCGGGGTTCGAGACCACTGCCGCAGCCACCGCTGCCGCGTTGCTCGACGACCCGCCGGACAATTTTTCGGTGCTCTCTGCCCACAAGTACATTCCCCCCGTGATGGAAATCGTCGCGGAGATGCCCGAGAGCCAGATCGAGGGGTTTCTCGCGGCGGGGCACGCCGCGACGATTACGGGCACCGACGTATTCGACGCATTCGTCGAACGTCACGCGCTGCCCGTCGTGGTCGCCGGCTTCGAGCCTCTCGATGTCTTGGCGGGGCTCGTCAAACTCGTCGAGCTGGTCGTCCAAGGGGAGCCCCGTGTCGAGAACGCCTATCCACGGTGCGTCACACGCCAAGGCAATGCGGCGGCGCAATCGCTCCTGTGGCGCGTGTTTCGGCCCGTCGGAGGACGTTGGCGCGGTATCGCGCACGTGCCCAACGGCAACCTGAGGCTCCGCGACGAGTTCGCTGCCTACGATACGCGAAGGCGATTCGACATCGACGCGTCTTCGTTGTGGGAGTACGCGCCGCGACGCCTGGTGCAGAAGTGCCAGTGTGGGGACATCATGGCGGGCATCGCGTCGCCCACCGATTGCGCGCTGTTTGGCAACGAGTGCACGCCGTCGACGCCGGTGGGCGCGTGCATGGTGAGCGCCGAAGGGACATGTAAGATCTGGCATCAGTACGGGGGCGTTCCCGATCTCCGCGACGCGAACCGAGGTGCGGCATGACGCGAAACC
>JBATTM010000292.1:0-14183 GCA_049670545.1 Polyangiales bacterium | reverse complement strand
CGGCGAGATCGTCGACGTCAACGCGAACCTCGAATCGAGCCCTGAACTGGTCAACGAGGGCCCCTACGAAGACGGGTGGCTGATTACGATTCGCCCGTCAGACCAAGGAGAACTCGATGGCCTGATGGACGCCGCCAAGTACGAGGAATACCTCGGAA
The DNA here is from genome assembly GCA_049670545.1 of Polyangiales bacterium. Taxonomy (GTDB): domain Bacteria; phylum Myxococcota_A; class Polyangia; order Polyangiales; family Houyiibacteriaceae; genus SG8-38. The sequence goes on along the minus strand of JBATTM010000292.1, from coordinate 14,025 downwards.
CGCTCGACGGCTGACCCCACCATGACCCTCGGCTGACCCCCACCGCACGACCGTGAGATACCTGCCCCACACCGATCAAGAGATTCGCGCCATGCTCGCGCGGATCGGGGTCCAAGAGATCGACGACCTTTTTGAAGCGGTCCCGGGCCCCTATCGCGTCGAAGCGCAGCTCGACTTGGAGCCGGCTCTCGATGAGCCGCGGCTCATGCAGCATCTGACCGCGCTCTCGGACCAGAACCCAGGCAGCCGAATGCTGTCGTTTCTGGGCGCCGGGATGTACCGGCACCATGTACCCCCGGCGGTCGATCAGTTGCTGCAGCGCAGCGAATTCTACACCGCATACACGCCGTACCAAGCGGAGCTTTCCCAGGGGACGTTGCAGGCGGTCTTCGAGTTTCAAACGATCGTTTGCGAGCTTCTCGGCACGGACGTTGCCAACGCATCGATGTACGACTGCGCCAGCGCAGTTGCCGAAGCGGTCCTGATGGCACGCCGGATCAAGCGCCGGCAGCGGATTCTCATCAGTGACGCGCTTCACCCCGAGTACATCGACACGGTGCGAAGCTACATCCAGGGGCTCGACGACGGCACCGTCATCGATTTGGCGCCCGTGGGTAGCGATGGTCGCACTGATTGGAGTGGCGCCCCGGCGTCCCACGAGGACGTGGCTGCGGTCATCGTGGGGTATCCGAACTTCTTCGGCTGCGTCGAAGACCTCGACGCCGCCAAGAGGGCTGCCGAGTCGCGCGGCGCGCTGTTGATCGCCGCCACCTCGGAGCCCTACGCGCTCTCTCTTCTCGATCCGCCCGGAGCGCGCGGGGCAGACATCTGCGTCGCCGAAGGGCAGGCCTTGGCCGTTCCGCCCCAGTACGGCGGTCCCGGCGTCGGGCTTTTCGGGGCGTCGCAAGCGTTCGTTCGCCAAATGCCGGGACGCCTCGTCGGCCGCACCGTCGATGTCAACGGGCAACCGGGGTACGTCCTCACCCTGTCGACCCGGGAGCAGCACATCCGTCGCGAGAAGGCGACCTCTAACATCTGCACCAATCACGGGTTGATCGCCTTGGCGATGGGGATGCGGACGGCAATGCTCGGAAAGCGTGGATTCCTCGAGGTCGGCCAACGGTGCCTGGACGCCGCGCATTACTTCCGTGCCGGGGCCGAGGCGCTCGAAGGGGTCTCCGTTCCCTACGATGCACCGGTCTTCAACGAGCAGGTGATTCGGTTCTCGAGCACGACCGCGGCAGATGTGGTTCGCCGCTTGACCGACGACGGGATCTTGGCGGGTGTCGACCTCGGCAAGTTCCGAGACGCGTGGCGACACGACCTCCTCGTCGCGGTGACCGAGCTTCACACCCGGGACGACATCGACCGATTGCTCGAAGCCCTCGCGGCAACCTGAGGGACGTGGTCCATCCGAGAGGGGCGGAACGTCCGGGACAAGGGCGGTTCAAAGATCCACGCGGATCGAAAGTTCGCAGTTGTATGAGGTCACAGAATCGGTTTGTAAGATCCTGTTTTTGATGGATTTTTTCGTCTCAGCCTTGACCCCGCACCTACCCGTGCGCACCCCTTAAATCTGCTTGCGCAGGGTCAAATCGCAAAGGACACTCGCGGCGCTTCGTGGGAATCACGCCGTGCGGCGATGGGACCGAGGAGGCGAGGAACATGCCTGAACCCCGTAGACGATCATTCATTCAGTTGCAGGTGCCACCTGTCGTCGACCAAGCGATGACGTGGGACGCGATCCGCGCGGATTCCACATGGCAAGGACGTTGGGTCGCCCTCGATGATTGTGCCTACAATGAGGCGGGAGAAGCGACCGCTGGCCTCGTCGTCGACCACGACGACAACCTCGCGGACCTGTGTGCGCGCCTGAGCGCGGACCGCCGCAAGCGCTGCTCGATCGTGTTCTGCCCGCCCGCCGAATCCGCAGCGTAGGCCGGTTCCGCTAGTCTTCCGTGTCCCAGGGGTGCGGGGCCTCTTCACCGACGACCAGATCCTCGTCCTCGCCGATGCAGCGGTCCGGTTCGCCTCGCCGAAGCTTGACCGCGTTCCACGGCCCGCCGCCGCTATAGGCGTCGTCGAGACCCCATTCCCCTGTGAGGTACTGGTCGCCGTCCTCTCCGATCTCGATACGGAAGTAGCCGTGGCCGCGTCGGACTTTGGGGTGACCTGCGATCAGTTCTCGCTTGTCCTCCCATTGGAAGGTCATCAGGTCGCCTTCGAGATTGCCCTGAATGCGGCCGGATCGTTCGTGCTTGACGTAGTCGCCGATCACCTGACTTCCGCTTTGGCAGATATGCATGCTGCCGTACTGAGGCGACTGCCAGACGCCGTAGAACGCCGTCCCTTGTGGCAATGGCCCGGCCTTCGGCTTCTGCGAGCCGCCGCAGCCAAGCATGATCGCCAACACCAGAGCCCCCAGGATGTGCTTCGCGGACATGACGTCCCTCCCCTGACCCACGATAAACGACCCATGGCCCAAAGGGCAATTTCGGCCGCTCAGCGGACTACGGGCACGGAAATCGCGTGATACAGGACGCCACTACCCTCGCCCAGGAGGAGCCCCAGGTCTTTCCAGGGCCCGAAAACCGACTCGTCGATCCATGCGGAGGCGGTGGGGACAGGTGGCTCGAAGCGAAAACTCGCGACCGGACGCGGCTCGAGGCGCGCGCGGGCCGAGGGGGAGATGTCGATCCGGTCCCTGAGCACCTCGAGTGCGCGGTCCATGCCCCCGAGCTCATCGACCAAGCCCAATCGGTGCGCATCTCGCGCTAGCCACACGCGGCCGCGCGCCAGCGGTTCGATCTCGTCGAAAGGGCGTCCGCGACCCTCGGCCACGAGACCCACGAAGGACTCGTAGAACGCGTCGAGCTCGCGATTCATCATGGCGCGCTCGTCTTCCGTGAGCCGACGGTGTGCGGAGAACAGATCCGCATGCGGCCCGGTCCGCAGGACTTCCGTGCGGATTCCGATTTTGTCGAGCAAGTCTCTTGCGAGAAGGCGCGCCGAGACCACACCGATGGAGCCCGTGATCGCGAGAGGCTGGGCGACGATGGAATCGACGTGCGTCGACACATAGTACCCCCCGCTGGCGGCCACCTCGCCAAAGTACGCGACGACTGGCTTCTTCTCTTTGACGCGGACGACCTCGCGGTGGATCAGATCGGAAGACTCCGCGGACCCGCCAGGCGAGTCTACCCAGAGCAGCACCCCGAGTGCCCTTCGATCGTTGCGCGCGCGACGCAACGCGCTGACCACCGACGCCCGTCGGCCCGCAGGCGCCCCCGACTCCGAGATCGCGCCCTTGACCGTGACGATCGCGATATACGGTCGCCGTCGGATCGGCACGAATAGGCGGCGCTCTTTGAACGCGAGGTAGCGATGCGCTTCGACCAACGGTCGCTTCTTGTCGCACCCGAGAAGGGAAGCGAGTTCGTCCTCGTACGCCACCTGGTCGATCAATCCGGCTCCGATCGCCTCCTCGGCGCGAAACACCCCGGTTGCGAAGAACCCCCTCACCTCCGAGGTCGACCTCCCTGTTCGCGCCGCAAGCGCATTCACCAAGGAGTCAGAGAATCCGTCGATGATCACCTGCAACTGCTCGCGTTGTTGCGGACTCATCGAGTCGCGGCTGACGCGCTCGGCTGCAGTCTTGTACTCCTTGCGCGCAAAAGGTTCGATCTCGACTCCGGCGCGATCGAGGAGGGGCTTGATGTACCGGGCCGACGCGCTCAGGCCGAGGAGGCTGATCGAGGCGCGGGGAGCCATGAAGACCTGCGCGGCAGCCGACGCCACGAAGAGCTCACGATGACTTCCGCCCCGGGGAAGCATCACCGCGGTCGCTTTCCCGGCCTGCCGGAGTCGCTCGACCTGGTCTCGGAGACCCATGCAAACCGACCAACCGGCCGTCAGCGGCGGGAGAACGATCGCGACCCCCTCGATCTTCGGGTCGCTGATCGCATAGTCAGTGAGTCGCCGCAGTGCCGCCAACGAACTGGTGCGGCGGATCGCGTCGGCATCGAGAATCCGCCGAATCCAAGGAATGGGCGTTGCGACTTCAACCACGCGGGGCTTGAGCCGCACGACGATCCAAGGGCCTTTTGGACGACCGAACCAGCCCCCAATGGCCCACAGCGGTGCCACTACCAGGCAGACCAAGTTGCGAAGCGCGCGCGCGATTAATCGAACCACCGTTTTCCCCTTTAGCTACCGCTTGTTATGCTGCGACTGGTGGGGCCGCAAATCTTTACCGGGGGTGTCCCCTCTGCTAGGAACATGTAGCACCGTACGCGGTGAAGGAGCACGGCTCAGGGATATGGCCAGCCCCCAGATGGTGATGTACGAGGAGGAGTTTGCCCAGGTCCAGGCCGTGACCGACAGGCTCGTCCAGGACGCGAACGCCCGTGTGGTATTCGTGGTCGATAAGAACGGGCAGCTGATTTCGGCTTCGGGCGACACGGCCGACATCGACACCACCTCGCTGGCGTCGTTGGCTGCAGGCAACATCGCGGCAACGGGCGGCATCGCGCAGCTCCTCCGAGAACAGGAATTCGCGACGCAATATCACGAAGGCGTTCGTCAGAACGTGCATATCCAGGTGGTCAGTGGTCGCGTGATTCTTGTCGTCATCTTCGATAATCGGACAAGCTTAGGCCTGGTGAGGCTTCGGGTGAAGCGCGCCAACGAGAAGCTGGTCCGGATTTTCGAAGTGGTGATGGCCAAGACACAAGATCCGTTCCAGAACTCTCCGTTCGCGGAAATTACCGATGACGACATCGACAACTTGTTCAATGATTAGGTAGAGGGGCCCCGGGGGATGTCATTCATCAACTACTTGTCGCGCGAGATCAACTGCAAGATCGTCTACTACGGTCCGGGTCTGTGCGGCAAAACGACCAATCTGCAGTTCATCTACAATCGCACCAACCCGGATGCGAAAGGGAAGATGATCTCGCTCGCGACCGAGACAGAGCGCACGTTGTTCTTCGATTTTCTTCCGCTCGAGATCGGAGAGATCCGAGGCTTCAAGACCCGCTTTCACCTCTACACCGTGCCCGGTCAGGTGTTCTATGACGCGAGCCGAAAGCTGATCTTGAAAGGGGTCGATGGCGTCGTATTCGTGGCTGATTCGCAGATGCTGCGCATGGAGGCGAACATCGAATCGATGGACAACCTCCGGATCAACCTCGCGGAGCAGGGATACAACCTGGACACCCTTCCCTACGTCGTGCAGTACAACAAGCGCGACATGCCAGCGATTTCGAGCGTCGACGAGTTGAGTCGCGAACTCAACCCGCACGGGGTTCCCGAGTTCTCGGCAGTCGCCACGACAGGCGAAGGAGTCTTCGAAACGCTCAAGTCGGTCGCTAAGCTCGTGCTCACCGAACTCAAGCGCGGCGCGGCGTAACGGCGCCTCATTCCCCTTTGAAGTTCGGCTGGCGTTTCTGTAGGAAAGCCATGACGCCTTCTTGAAGGTCTTTCGAGCTAGCGGTTTTCTCGAGCGCCATGAACTCGCGCTCGAGGCCTCGGGTGAGGCTTTCTTCACCGCCGCGAACGACGGACTCGAGAATGCCCGCGACAGCGAGGGGCGCCTTGCTGGCCAGCTCCCGCGCCAGCGCATCGGCGCGGTCATCGAGTTCCGCCGGGGCACATACTTCGTTCACGAACCCGTATGCGTAGGCCTCTTCGGCGGTGAGCTTCCGTGCAAGGAGCATGACCTCGAGCGCACGCGCCCTGCCGATCGTGCGGGTGAGCCGCTGCGAGCCGCCCCATGCAGGAACCACCCCAAGCTCGATCTCGGGAAGACCGATCTTCCCGCCCGACGCCGCGATGCGAAAGTGACAGCCAAGGGCGATTTCCAGACCTCCACCGATGCAAGACCCGCGCATCGCGCACACGACGGGCTTTGGCATGGTCTCGATCCGACGAATCAGGCGGTGACGCTGCTCGATGAACTCCCGGACCCCTCGCTTCGCGGCCACCGCCCCGAACTCGGTGATGTCGGCACCCACGGAGAAGTTCTGACCCCCGGCTCCCTTCAGCACGACGACCCGGATCGATTTGTCTTCCGCGACCTCCTCGATGACCTCTTCGAGACGGTCGATCAGAGCCATGTGAAGCTGATTGTAAGGCGGGTTGTGGAGCTCGATAGTCGCGACCATCGCATCGCGGGTTGCGAGAATCGGATTGTCCTTTGACATGCGCCGAGCGTAGCCCGGCTCCGATGCTCGCGCTTTTGCCGGAAGCGCCCGCGACAATGCCGGTTGTCTAGAAGGCATCCCGTGATATCCCTTTGGTAATCGAAGCTATTTTTGTCGCTTCATGCGAAAGGCCAACCCTTGAAGACCAGAATTACAGAACTTTTCGGCATCGAGCACCCGATCATCCAGGGCGGGATGCACTACGTCGGCTTCGCCGAGCTTGCGGCTGCTGTGTCCAATGCGGGGGGTCTTGGGATCATCACGGGGCTGACGCAGAAGACCCCAGAAGACCTCGCGCGCGAAATCGAGAAGTGCCGGGAGATGACGGACAAGCCCTTCGGTGTGAACCTGACGTTCCTGCCGACCGTGAGCTCACCGGACTACCCCGGATACATCGACGCGATTCTCGATGGTGGGATTCGTATCGTCGAGACCGCGGGCCGGAACCCGCAACCCTACCTGCCCAAGCTTCAAGAAGCGGGCGTGAAGGTCATCCACAAGTGCACCTCGGTGAGGCACGCGCTCAAAGCGGAGGGCATCGGTTGTGACGCAGTCTCGGTAGATGGCTTCGAGTGCGGCGGTCATCCTGGGGAAGACGACATTCCGAACATGATTCTGCTCCCGCGGGCCGCCGAGGAACTCAAGATCCCGTTCGTGTCCTCGGGTGGCATGGCCGATGCCCGGTCATTGGTAGCATCGCTCGCGATGGGTGCCGAAGGCATGAACATGGGCACGCGCTTCATCGCCACCAAGGAGGCCCCCGTCCATGAGAACGTCAAGCAAGCGATCGTGGCGGCGACCGAGCTCGACACGCGCTTGGTGATGCGGCCGCTTCGCAACACCGAACGCGTGTTGAACAACGCGGCGGTCGAACGGCTCCTCGAGAAGGAGAAGGAGCTTGGCGCGGACCTCAAGTTCGAGCACATCATCAACGAGGTCGCGGGGGTGTACCCGCGTATCATGCTGGAAGGCGACATGGACGCAGGCGCGTGGTCGTGCGGCATGGTCGCCGGCCTGATCCACGACATCCCGACTTGCCAAGAGTTGATCGACCGCATCATGACCGAGGCCGACCAATTGATTCAACGCCGCCTTCTCGGTCTTCTCGACCACGAACCAGGCTCAGAACGAGCCTCGGTGAGGCACTAGGGGGCCCCGGTGTCGCGATCCTCGTGGGCGGATGTCGATTGTAGCGTCGCGCAGGCGCTGGACGTCATCGGGGAGTGGTGGACGCTCTTGATCCTCCGCAACGCGTTTCACGGCATGCGAACGTTCGAGGCGTTTCAGGAGCATCTGGGAATCTCGAGCAGCGTGCTCTCCGCGCGTCTCCGAAAACTCACGGACGCGGGTGTTCTATCCCGCCACGCGTCCAAGTCTGACGGGCGTTCGGTCGAATATCGGCTGACGCGCAAGGGGCTCGAACTCTACCCGGTGATGATCTCGCTCAAGCAGTGGGGTGACGAGTGGTGTTCCAACGGGCGCGGCCTACGCCTCGAGCTTCTCGAAAAGGCAACCGGCGCGCCCATCGCGGGCGCACAAGTGATGTCGCGCGACGGATCTCCGCTCCACGCCTGGGAGGTCGAGGTCCGGGCAGGCCCCGGCGCGGACGACCTGACCCGACGGCTCCTCGACAAGGAGCCTCCCGAGTAGCTTCATAGCGCCGCCAGGGCGCAAACGGTGGGGCGCGATTAGACGATCAGGTTCAAGATCTTGCCCGGCACCCAAATCGTCTTGCGCAGTTCCTTGCCCTCGAGCTGGCCGCTCACTTGCGCGATGGCAAGCGCGGCGCTCAACGCCTGTTCCTCGGTCGCGGTCTTTGGGAGTGTGACCCGCCCCCGAACCTTTCCGTTGACTTGTACGGGCACTTCGACCTGGTCTTCCTCGCAGAGCGCGGGGTCGAAGACCGGCCACGGATGCACTTGCACGCTCGCTGGGTGTCCGAGCATCTCCCACAGCTCTTCCCCGAGGTGCGGCGCAAAAGGATGCACGAGTAGCGTGAGTATTTCCGCCGATGACCGCGGCACCGAATCGAGCTTGGTCAGCTCGTTGGTCAGCACCATCATTGCGCTGATCGCGGTATTGAATCGCATCGTATCGATGTCTTCGGTGACCTTTCGGATGGTTCGATGCGTGAGGCGAATCATCGCGTCGTCTGGTGCGATGTCCTCGGCGCGTTGGATCACCGCGAACGTACGATCGAGAAAGCGGCGCACACCGGCGATCGAAGCGGTACTCCAAGGCTTTGTGGCTTCGAGCGGGCCCATGAACATCTCATAGATGCGCATCGCATCGGCACCGAAATCGCGGACGACGTCGTCTGGGTTGACGACGTTGCCGCGTGATTTGCTCATCTTCTGCCCGCCCTCGCCGAGGATCATGCCTTGATGAACCAGTTTGGCGAAAGGCTCCTTCACGGGCACCACACCCGCATCGTAGAGAACCTTATGCCAGAAACGGGCGTACAGCAGGTGTAGGACCGCGTGCTCAGCACCACCCACGTACAGGTCGACGGGAAGCCAATGCGCCGCGGCCTCCTTTGAACACAGCGCCTGATCGTTGTGGGGATCGAGGAAGCGAAGATAGTACCAACAGGAGCCAGCCCACTGCGGCATCGTATTGGTTTCCCTCGCGAACCACTGGCCGTCGCGCTCGAAGAAACGCCAATCGGTGGCCCGTGCCAACACGCCCGCGGGATCCTCTCCTGGCCTGTAGTCTTCGAGTTGGGGGAGCTGAAGCGGCAACTCGCTCTCCTCGACAGCCATCGGCTCGTCGTACCGGATCGTGAACGCGGCGCCGTCACGCGGATCGCCATCGGTGTCGACCGGGAAATAGATCGGGATCGGTTCGCCCCAGTAGCGCTGGCGCGAGAAGATCCAGTCGCGGAGCTTGTACTCGACTCGTGCCTTGCCCTGCCCGCTCGCCTCGAGATCGTCGGTGATCCTTCTCTTGAACACGGCGGTCTCGAGACCGTCGTACTTGCCGGACTTCACCGCTTGGCCCTCGGCGACGAACGCTTCTGTGAGAGCCCCGTCACTCGGGACCCCGTCCTTGGCGACCACTTCGACAATCGGGATCCCGTGCGCCCTGGCGAATTCGAAGTCGCGTTCGTCGTGAGCGGGCACCGCCATGATCGCTCCGGTGCCGTATCCCCAGAGCACGTAGTCGGCGATGTAGACGGGGACCTGCTCACCGTTCACGGGGTTGATTGCGAAGCCACCCGTGAAGACACCTGTCTTGTCCTTGCTTGCCTGGCGGTCTCGTTCGCTCTTGTGGCGTGCTTGCTCGACATACGCATCCACCGCGTCTCGACGCTCACCCGTCGTGAGAGAGGCCACCAATGGATGCTCCGGCGCAAGAACCATGAAGGTCGCGCCGAACAGCGTATCAGGACGCGTCGTGAAGACTTCGATGACGCCTTCGCCTTCCGCCAGCGCGAACATCACCTCAGCGCCTTCGGAACGACCGATCCATTCTTGCTGCATGATGCGCGTACTGTTGGGCCACTCGACCGAATCAAGATCTTCGAGGAGGCGGTCCGCATACGCGGTGATCTTGAGGACCCATTGCCGAAGCGGAACCCGTTCGACGGGATGGTCGCCACGCTCGCTCAAACCATTGATCACTTCTTCGTTGGCGAGCACGGTTCCAAGCGCCGGGCACCAGTTGACCGGGACCTCGTTTTGGTAGGCCAACCCCTTCTCGAACAGTTTCAGAAAGATCCACTGCGTCCACTTCACGTAGTCGAGTGACGTCGTGTCGACTTCGCGGTCCCAATCGTAGCTGAACCCCAGCATCTTGAGCTGGCGTTTGAACGTCTGGATGTTCGCCGCGGTCGTCGCGCGTGGGTGCGTCCCCGTCAGGATCGCATGCTGCTCGGCAGGCAGCCCGAACGCGTCCCACCCCATCGGATGCAGCACGTCGAAGCCCTTGGCTCGGCGGTACCGCGCGACGATGTCGGTCGCCGTGTATCCCTCTGGGTGCCCCACATGCAAACCCGAACCGGACGGGTACGGGAACATGTCGAGGACGTAGCACTTGGGTCGCTCACTCGCTTCAGGCGTGCGAAACGTGGCGTTCGCCTCCCAATACGCTTGCCACTTCGGCTCAACCACCGCCGGTTCATACCGCGCCATCGCGCCAGCCATCGCACCCGATAAGGGGACAGTCCCCTTTTTCGGATCTTGGTCCACTGAAACGGGGATGTGAGGTGTGCGAGGTAGCCGGTCGGGAAGTTGGGAAGGCTCTCGATGCCGATGTCGGGCGACGCCACGCGATCGCGAGGCAGAAAGCGCGAACGGAACACGATGTCCCACCAAATGAGATTGGCCCCGTAGTTGGTGTTGGCTTCCTCGAGGCGTTTCGAGTGATGCCACCGGTGGAGCTCTGCCATGCTGAAGAACCAGTTGAGTGGGCCCAGACGAATGTCGATGTTGCAGTGCTGGAACATCCCGTGCACCGCAGTGAAGAGCGCGTGCAATGCAATGACGCCCTCCCCGGCGCCGAGCAGAATCAGGGGCGTCACCGACAACACGTACTGCGCGAATAGGTCGAGTGGATGAAAGCGCCCCGCGTTGAGCCAGTAGAGCCGCGGTGCACTATGGTGGGGCGCGTGAAAGCGCCACAGGAATTCGTTTTCATGCATGAGCCGGTGGATCCAATACGTGCCGAACTCGCCGATCACGAGTGCCAGGAGAAGCTGAGCGATCAGCGGCCACGATTGCGGCCACAGGGTCACTCCTAGCGTCTCCGAAAGCCAACCAGCGCCGGCCGTCGCGCCACCGACAAACGCGATCGTATAGATCTGCGGGATCGCTGCGTTCACGAGGTTATGCAGAAGATCGGTGCGGACATCGCCTTTCGAATGGCGCCAGTCCTCTTGGTAGGGATGGACGCGCTCGAGCAAGAACAAGACCACGACTGCCGCCGCCGTGAGTGATGTCGCCGTGAGAACCGGGTTCCAGCCGATCGAAACCCCGTAGATCGCGACCCCCATCACTCCACCAAAGACCACCGGAAACGTTCCGTAGGTCAGAACATCGTCGATCCAATTGCGACGGGTCGGCTCCACGAAGAACTTTCTACGGGATCCTGCCCCCGACGTCGACGATGAGTGCCAGTGCCAGTGCCAGTGAACCTGTTTCGGGGCCTTCGGCCGTCAAGTCGCGAAACCGCTTTCGCCCCTCCCCCGTCAGCGCTACGCTCACCCCTGCTCGGGGCGCCCACAGGGCTGAGAGGTACCCGTCGAACCTGATCCGGTTTGCACCGGCGTAGGGAAGCGTCATTCGGCTCCTCCCTACTCCCAAGGAGTCCAATGGCCGATTTCAACATTCCCATCCACGGCGCGCACAACCCCTCGAGCACGGAGGCCGGTACGACACCGGGGTCCATGGCGAGAGCCGCCGACGTAGGCGGGCCGCTATCGTTCTCGTCGCCCGACACTCCCGGCATGCCGGAGCCCAGTGAGAAGACCGCCTGGGACTTCATGCCGGACGACTGGTCGTTCGCCGACGGACGATGGCGGGCGCCCGACGGATTCGTCCCAGTCACGCAACTCGAACATGCACGCCTCGGAACCATCACCCCGCAGATGGAGCGCGTGGCGGCACGCGAGACGCATCTCACGAGCGAACAGGTTCGCGACGAGGTCGCAGCGGGTCGGATGATCATCCCTGCAAACCGCGTGCATCTCGGGCACGACCTCGACCCCATGTGCATCGGTCGAGCCGGTCTCACGAAGATCAATGCGAACATGGGAGCATCGCCGGTTTCATCGGGCACGCACGAGGAGGTCGAGAAGCTCCAATGGGCCGAACGCTGGGGGGCCGACACCGTCATGGACCTGTCGACCGGCGGCGATCTCGATGCGACGAGAGAAGCGATCATTCGCAGCGCACGCGTGCCGATCGGTACGGTTCCCATCTACTCGATGATCATCGGCCGGAGCATCGAAGAGCTCACGCTCGACGTGATCCTCGACGCGCTTCGTCAGCAAGCCGAGCAAGGGGTCGACTACTTCACGATTCATGCCGGGGTTGCACGCGAACACCTCCCATTCATCCGCAAGCGCCTCATCGGCATCGTGTCCCGCGGGGGCTCACTACTCGCGAAGTGGATGCTGCATCACGGGGAAGAGAACCCCATGTACACGCACTTCGAAGCGATATGCGACGTGATGCGCGAGTACGATGTGTCGTTCTCTCTCGGCGATGGGCTACGACCGGGCGGTCTTGCCGATGCCACGGACGCAGCGCAACTCGGCGAGCTCGCACGGCTTGGAGAACTCACGGAGCGCGCGTGGAAGCGCGGCTGCCAGGTGATGGTCGAGGGCCCCGGGCACGTGCCGTTCGATCAGATCGAGTACAACATGAAGCTGCAGCGACGCCTTTGCCACGGCGCGCCATTTTATGTGCTCGGGCCGCTCGTGACCGACGTGTTTCCTGGGTACGATCACATCACGAGCGCGATCGGTGCGACATCCGCGGGTTACCACGGCGCGGCAATGCTCTGCTACGTGACCCCCAAAGAGCATCTCGGGCTTCCCAAGCGCGAGGACGTGAAGCAAGGGTGCATCGCCTACAAGATCGCAGCTCACGCTGCGGACGTGGCACTCGGGATCCCCGGTACTCGCGACTGGGATGACGACCTCACCCGCGCACGCGCTGCCCTCAACTGGGACAAACACTTCGAGCTCGCATTCGACACCGATACCGCGCGCGCTCTGCACGACGAAGACCTCGATGTCGACACGGATTTCTGCGCGATGTGTGGGCATGATTGGTGCTCTGTCCGCATCTCGAAAGAGATCGTCGAATTCGAGTCCGGCAAGGCCGAGGGGTTCGAGCGCGCTCGGGTCATGAAGTCGCCTGCCCTGACCACGGAGCAGCAGCACGTCCTGGAATCCCGCGGATACTTGTCACCTGAGGAGATTCACCAACTCGCAGCCAAGACCCAGAACGCGGTCGGTTCAGGCGAGAAGGCCTCCTGCCACAGCGACGTGGTACACGACGACACCCAAGCATTGCAGGTCCAAGGGGAAAAACTGCTAAAGTTGCGCCGCAAAGATGAAGTCGGGATGAGGCCAAGGTAGCCTACCCGCAAGGAGAGGTATCAAGATGGGGAACACACGGATCTTGGGTCTGATGATCGGAATGATCGCACTATCGTTCGGATGCTCGAGCAGCGGCTCGACCACGCCGATCGACGTGGAAGTATTCGAGTACCCGATGGTGTCCAGCGACGCTGCGGCGGGCGAACAGGTGTACGTCACGTTCTGCGAAGGCTGCCATCCGAATGGGATGGAAGGCGACGGGCCGGCCATCGTGGGAGAAATGCTCACCCCCGCTCAGATGCGATGGAGGGTGCGAAGCGGCGAAGGCGACATGCCTGCCTTCGATGCCAGCAAGATCAGCAAAACCGAACTCGACGATGTCCTCGCCTACACCGCCACCTTCCAAGCCGTCAACCTCGGCCAATAGCGGCACCGGAAAAAGTGGACAGTCCCCTTTTCGTTAACCCTTCGTAAAAGGGGACTGTCCCCTTTACGTGGGGTGGAGTCGGTAGACTTTGATGTTGCGCGTGGTGCGGACGCGGTAGGATTTCATTTGGGGGATCGTGGTGGCGATGCGCTGCCAGAGGCGGTCTTTTTCGTCGTCGGTGAGGCGCGTCGCAGTGACGTGGTACTCGGTGGGGCCGACTTGGACTTGGGCCTCGGCGTTTGCGTCGAGGTTGTATGACCAGCCTGGGTGGTTCTTGCCGCCGAAATTGCTCGCGACGATCAAGTAGTCTTGCCCGTCCTCAGTGTAGCCTAGCTGTACCGTGCGCT
>JBATTM010000291.1:0-6995 GCA_049670545.1 Polyangiales bacterium | reverse complement strand
ATGCAACCCCCGTGCCGAAGGCTTCGGCGTAGGGCTGCCCATGAAATTGTTGGCGATTTCAGTCTTCAGGGTGACGCGTTCGGGCGCCCGGGGACACTTTTCGTCACCTGGAGGTGACGAGAAATGTCACTCCCAACCGCCAGTTGCAGTAGCACTGTTGAAGATGTTGTTGGCGGCCGAGTAGATCTCGAGCTGGAAAGGCACGCCGTCTTCGTCGAGGTCACCCTGGGCACGTGCGACGAACCAATGGTCCGAGCCGTCGAGATTGGAGCCGGCGGGGCCCAGATCGCCCGGCACGCCAGCTTCGGTAGCGTACTGAAAGCGTGTGGGGGCATCGGGCGCGGCCCCCAACGTGGTCCAGTCGGCGGTGGTGGTCCAAGACACCGGGTCGGTCGGAATCGCCGCTGGGTTCCACGCACCTCCGTCGACTTCGAGATACCGCCCGAATTCATCCCGGTACGACTCTTGGCGCTGCTTGATCTCGCCGAGGAAGGTCGTGGCTTCAGTGAGGCGCGACTTGTAGATGTAGGAGGTGAATCCCGGAATCGCGAGCGTGGCGAGCACGCCCATGATCACGACCGCGATCATGAGCTCCGTCACTGTGAATCCTTGCTGCCGCTTCATTCGTATCCTCCGTCGCTCGTGGCGCTGTTGAACATGCGCATGGACTGCGAGTAGACCTCGAGCACCATCAGATCGCCGTCACCGTCCAAATCGCCCTGCGCGCGCGCGGCGAACCAAAAGTCATCGTTTCTCATGTTGGAGCCTGCCGGAACCGGATCACCAGGACCGCCTGCGACGGTCGCATATCGAAAACGCACGGGCCCAGGTGGGCTCGCGCCCAACGCATCCCAGTTCGCGGTGGGGGTCCAGCCGACCGCGTTGGCCCCGGGGTTGCCGCCTGGATTGAACACTGCCGCGTTCCAATCCCCGTTCCCGCTTACTGCCGCGTACTGGCCATACTTCGCACGGTACGACTCTTGGCGTGTCTTGATCTCATTGAGCATCGACACCCCTTCGCTGACACGGCTCCGGTAGACGTATCCCTTGAAGGACGGGATCGCGAGGGCCGCGAGAATCCCTACGATGACCACGCCGATGAGCAGCTCCATCGTGGTGAAGCCGGCGCGGGGTCGCGATGAGAAGGAAGACATCGTCATAGTATATCAATCGGCCGCCGCATCGCCCACCTCCGGTGAAATGTGCTTGGCGAGTCGGTATCGAAACTGGCGGAAGCTCATCCCAAGAAGCTCGGCCGCCTTCTTCCGGACGCCTCCAGATTGATCGAGCGCGCGGAACAGGAGCTCTTTTTCCACTTGGTTCAGGTATTCGTCGAGTTCGAAGCGTCCTTCCGGAATCTGCGATATTGCTGCCTTGCGCGCCGAGGGGTGGCTATCGCCGAGGTCTTCTCGCGTGACTGTCACCCCGGCGGACAGGGTCACCCCGCGCTCGATTGTGTTTTCTAGCTCACGGACATTGCCGCCAAACTCTTGCTGCGCGAGCCACCGAACCGCGTCGGGCGCGAGCTCGAGTCGACGCCCCTGGAGCGCTGCGTGCCTGCGGAGGAAGTAGTCGGCGAGCACGGGGATGTCTTCGGGGCGGTCGCGCAGAGGCGGCACCTCGATTCGAATCACGTTGAGACGATAGAAGAGGTCTTCGCGAAAGCCGCCTTGCCGCACTTCGTCTTCCACGTCGCGGTTGGTCGCTGCAAGCACGCGGACGTCGACCTCGATTTCCGCGCTTCCCCCGACAGGTCGGACCGTGCGGTCCTGCAAGACGCGGAGCAGCTTCACCTGCATCGCCGGCGGCAGCTCTCCGACCTCATCGAGGAACAACGTGCCTCCGTCTGCCGCGCGGAACAGGCCTTCTTTGGCATCACTTGCTCCCGTGAACGCCCCCTTCAGGTGACCGAATAGCTCACTCTCGATCAAGCTCTCGGGGACCGCACCACAGTTGAGTACGACGAACGGCGCGTCCGCACGCGCGCTCTGGAAGTGAAGGGCGCGTGCCACCATCTCCTTGCCCGTGCCGCTCTCCCCCGTGATCAACACGCTCGTGGTGGACGCTGCGACGCGCTTTACGAGGTCGCGCAGTTGCTGCATCGTCGCGCTCTTGCCGATCAATTGCCCTTCGGTCCAACGCGACTTGATCTGCTCACGCAGTGTCTCGTTCTCGGCGACGATCGCACGCTTTTCGAGGGCTTTTTCGAGCGTGGCGAGCAGCTCGTGATTCTTGAACGGTTTTTGTACGTAGTCATAGGCGCCTCGTCGCATCGCTTCGACGGCTTGCTCCGTCGTCGCGTACGCGGTGATCATCAAGATCTGCGTGTCCTCGGCTCGCGCACGCACAGCGTCCAGCACCTCCATGCCCGTGCCATCGGGCATCGCCAAATCAGTGATCACGGCGTCGTACGGATCGGCGCTGCCAAGCTGATCCCGCGCGGCGTGCACGCCGTCGACGACATCGACTTCATAGCCCTCGCGCCGCAACAAAATCTGCAGCATCTCCCGAAGACTGACTTCGTCATCACAAACGAGAATGCGCGCCGCCACCGTAGAACCCCCTCGGCATCGTACCGCGGATCAGCGCGAGGGCCACGAGAGTTGCGGCTCAGCTGAATCCGGCGCGACGCCCCGCACCACCGCTCGGCGGCTTGACCGACAGGCCGTGTAGGCTGCTGTACTCCAGGTAGTAGACGGCGCGATGCTCGCCCGACGTGGCTTCGACATACGCGTCGTGAAGCGCGAGGCCGACGACTTCGGAAACCTCCATTCCCTGGCCGGGCTCACCGACGTAGAGGGAGACCCGGTGCCCCTCGGCCGTGGTGTAGTGATCGCCATCTTGGTCGATGCCGCTAGCGGCGCCGAGCATTGCCTCGAGGGTGGGACGTTCCATGCCGCGCAACTGTGACTCGGGCTGGCGGCTGGTCAAGCGTGGGGCTTCTTGGTACGTCGCTACGATGGCGGACGAGCAGGGCGACCTCTGGGAGAGCGAAATGCTCGTCAGCGACGCGATCGGCCGGTTGATCGAGTTCTGGGGCTTCAAGCGGAACATGGGCAGGCTCTGGGCCGTGCTCTACCTGTCGGAGCGACCCTTGCATGGACCCGAGCTCCAAGAGCGTCTGCAGCTCAGCAGCGGCGCCGTCTCGATGACACTCACCGAGCTGATGCGGTGGGGAGTCGTGAAGAAGGTCTGGCTCGAGGGCGAGCGGCGGGACCACTACGAAGCCGAGGGGAACTTCTGGAAGATGATTTCTCGCGTCTTCAACGAGCGAGAGCGGGTGGAGATTCTCGATGCCATCGATGCGATGCGGGACGCGCTCTCCTACGTCGCAGCCAAAGGCAAGGACGCAGAGAACAAGGCGCGCGCGGATTTTCAGCGCGAGCGCATTCGAGAGCTACTCGATCTCGCACAAATTGGTAAACAGCTACTGGACGCTCTGGTGAAGGACGCCAAAGTCGACGGCACGCTCCTGATGAAGGTGCTTCTCGGCGGAAACGAACGAACGTAGACAGGAGGCCCGATGGACCCGTTGGCACGCCCGCTCACGCTTCGCTGCGGAGCGACACTCTCGAATCGAATCACCAAAGCCGCAATGACCGAAGGGTTGGCGGACCCCGACGACACCGCGTCTGATCGCCTCGAGACCTTGTACGGGCGTTGGTCGGATGGCGGCGCGGGGCTGCTCGTCACGGGGAATGTGATGGTCGATCGTCGCTACTTGGAGCGCCCCGGCAATCTCGTGATCGATGACAATGGTGGACTCGATGCGTTGCGACGAATGGCCAAAGCGGCCACCCGCAACGGGAACCACGCGTGGATGCAGATCAACCATCCCGGCCGCCAATGCACGCGGATGTCGAGCAACCACCCGGTGTCTGCGTCCGCCGTGAAGATGCGGGGGATGCTCGGATTGATGGCAGCGCCCCGGGCCCTGCGCGAAGAAGAGATTCACGATGTGATCCAACGCTTCGCGACGGTTGCGAAGGTCGCCCAGGACGCTGGGTTCACGGGGGTCCAGATCCATTCGGCGCACGGCTACCTCTCCAATCAGTTCCTGTCTCCGTACACCAATCGGCGAACGGACGGGTGGGGCGGGTCTCTCGAGAACCGGGCGCGCTTCCTCCTCGAGGTGTACGACGCCACTCGGGAGGCGGTTGGAGATGGGTTTCCGATCGGCGCGAAGCTCAACTCGTCGGACTTTCAAAAAGGCGGGTTCACCAACGAGGACTCGGCTCAGGTGGCCCGTTGGCTGTGCGACCGAGGCCTCGACCTGCTCGAGATTTCCGGCGGAACCTATGAGCAAATGGCGCTTTTCGGGCAGCTCGGAGACGAGCAGGAGAAGAAGGCCGAGAGCACGCGTCGGCGCGAAGCGTACTTCCTCGAGTACGCCCGAGTCATTCGCGAAGCCGCGAAAGAAGTGCCGCTAATGGTGACCGGTGGGTTTCGAACCGCGGCCCTCATGCGAGACGTCGTTGAAACGGGGGAAGTCGACGTCGTCGGGCTCGCGCGACCCTTCTGTGTGCGCCCCGACCTCCCGAAGCAGCTGCTCTCTGGGGCGATCGACGAGTTACCGGCGCACGAAAGGGACCTTCGTCTCGGGGCAGGGATCTTTGGACCGACCAGTTCAATTCGGGCGATGCGCACTCTAAACGGGCAGGGCGCGGTCGCCTGGTACTACCAGCAGATCATCGCACTCAGCGAGGGGCGCAAACCCAACCCCGCGCTTGGCACTTGGGGCGCGCTCACGGCCCATTTTGCCGGGGAGTTCGCCATGGCTCGACGGCGCACGTTCAAGCTGTCGAAGACGGCGCTTCCGGCTCCGAGGGAAACCCATGCAGACGCGTAGCCGCTGGGCGCTAGTGGCGCTGTTGGTTGGCGTGATCGCGTGCTCTGACTCGGACGGCGGCACGGCGAACGCTTCTGAAGTCGAGCTCACCTGGCTTGGTGTCACCCATTGGCTGGTCCAATACGAAGACAAGACTCGACGACGACCTCAAAGTCCTCTACCAGAACTCGATCGGGCCTCTCGATGGGGAGGATGGCTCGGCAGAAGACTACGCGGCCAACCTCGACACCGTTCTCGGCGACGTGAACGACATCACGCTCTGGCTATCCCCGGTAGGCTTTCTCTCGGACGTCTCCGACCTGAATCCGTACTACGACCGGGTGCAGCCGCAGTTCGTCCTTGCGCACCATTGGGATGGGCTGACGCCGGATGTCGAGGCCGGGACAATCACTTCGTTCGAGCCATCCAGGGCGGTGACCGAGGCCACGAATGCGGCCGGTGCTGAGCTTTCTACGCCTGAACAGTACTTCGATCGCTTCGTGCTGACCCGCGACGCGCTGGTGCGGAGCGAAGAGGCTCCTGTGCGGGATGCCTTCGGGCTCTGAGGCTCGTTAGGCCGTCGCGACGAGATCCGGCTCTTCCCGATACGGCGCGCGGGGCCTTCGCAAGTGGCGATCGATGAACGCAAGTTGCTCGCGCCAGCAGCGTCGGGCCTGCTTGCGCCAAACCAGCGCGTGAAACGCGTGGAGCTCGCCTTCGTAGTAGCGCGCCTCGCAATCGACGCCCATGGCGCGCAGTGCCCGATCGAGTCGGCGTGTGTCGTCGAGAAGGGGGTCTTTGGTGCCGATCGGGACGAAGAAGGCGGGGAGCGGCCGATCGGGCATGGCCTTGCGTTCGAATACCCGCAGTGGATCGGCAAGCTCGAGTTCTCCCGGGCTCGCATTGCGAAGGCCGACGAGGTATGAGTCACGCATTCCGGCGAGCACGCCCCGAACCCATCTCGGGAGCTTTCGACGGCGGCTGAGGCGCCCCGGGTTGGTGACCTGAAGGGGAGCACATGCCGGCGCGACGGCCGTCGGCACGAGGCCGGTGGCAAACGCGCGCTGCGCGAAGGGCTCCGGTCGCTGATACGTGCAACAGATCGCGAGGGTTGTCGCGAGGTTGCCCCCGGCCGACTCGCCTGCGAACACGAGGCGGCTGAGATCACCACCATAGGCCTCGCCGTGGTCGGCGATCCATTCGAGTGCAGCACAAGTATCCGCGACGGCAGCAGGGAACGGATCTCGAGGTGCCAACCGGTAGTTCACGTTGAACACGAGGTAGCCAGCGCGGGCGAACGCTAGCCCCATCAGCCAATGGGTGTCTTTCGACAATAGGTTGAACGCTCCGCCATGGATGTACATCACGATCGGGAGTGGACCCGATCGCTTCGTGGGGCGGTAGATGTCGAGCTGGTGGCTTGGGTTCCCCGTGCGACGATATTCAACGTCGTCGATCACTTCCACCCCATGCCGGGCGGGGTTGGCGAGCGGGTGCAGCCGGCCCAGACGGGACGCCGTGCGAAAGAATCGGTTGGCGATCACGGAGTTTGTGCGATCGCGAACCTTACGCGTGGTTGATGTTAACCAGCCGCGTCGACGGGTGCTGATCCGCATATCTCATGAGTTGTATCATGTGTGCGAGAAGGAAGCTGGTTTCATCGCGCGGGCGGGTTTTTGTACGAAATTTTTGCGATGAGGCTTGCTTGATCGTATCCCCGACAGATGGGTGGGGGCTCCATGCGTGCGGGGATTTGCCTAGTGATCGCGCTATCGGCGACCGCGGCGGCACCGCACGTCGTGCAGGCGGGCTCGAATGCGAAATTGGACGCCTTCGCGGTGCGCAGCAAGATCAAGCGAGACCTCCCGAAGATCAACCGCTGCTACGAGTCCGCGTTGCGGCACGAACCTGAGCTCGAGGGCAAAGTGTCTGTCCGCTTCGCGGTGGTTCGCGCAGGGACCGTACAAGGTGTGAGGGTGCTCGAGAACACGACGGGCAACACGTCGGTCGAACGATGTGTCGCCCGGGTGGTGGGCACGCTTCGATTCCCGCGTCGTCGGTACGGGAAGAGCATGCGCTTTACGTTCCCGTTCGTCTTCGCCCCGCAGGACTGAGCCTAGGGCGCGTCGGTGGCGGCGCTTGCCTTCGGCAATCTCTCGTCAACCGT
>JBATTM010000290.1:0-18510 GCA_049670545.1 Polyangiales bacterium | reverse complement strand
AGCGGGAACGTACGCGCCGGTTCATCGATTTCGTCTACGGGAACCCTGTCGCGGCCATCGTGTTTAGCAAGCTCGCGTCCGAGCCCGAAGTCGTGGGGGTCGCGACCGAACGCTGGAACGGTGTGGTGGAGGAAGGCGCCCGCAACATTGCACAGGGCCAGCGGCGCGGTGTGCTGCCACTCGCGACCCAACCGCACCGACTCTCTGCGCTGATCAACGGCGCCGTTCGTCACGCAGTAGCCCAGGCACTCGCCACCGAGCCACGACCGAACCGTGACCAGCTGGCCGACGAGGTGTGGAGCTTCATTGAAGCCGGTCTTCGAATCGGCCCCGAGCCTCGAGAGATTAGCCCCGCATCGACCCCGGAGCAATAGAGAAGCATGTCCCTACCCGATCGAAACAATCCTTATAGCTTCGACGAGTTTCTGGAGTGGCGCAACGCCGTCGACTTCCTCAACGACGACCCGTTCCTGTTGGCCGCGATCGACTACTTCGCGCCGCCGTTCCATCCGAGCGTGCGTGCAGACCTCGACGCATTCGCCGAGCGCCTGTCATCACGATGGCAACATCTGGCGGACGTCGCGGGGCGCCCTGAGAACGCGCCCTCGCTCATGCACTTCGACGGGCACAACAATCGAATCGACCGAATCGTGCGACCCGCTGAGGCACTGGAGCTCGAGCGCGAGATCTGGCACGACGGGATGTTCTCCGAAAAGGCGGATTCCTGGGGCACCTTCGTCAAAACGTTCCTGCTGGCCCAACTCGGCGAGGCTGGCGTGGGCTGTGCGCACTGCTGCACGAGCGGGTTGATCCTGATCCTCGAGCGATTCGCTGACACTCCAGAACTGCGCGATATCTTAAATCATTTGAAAGAGGGCAAGGACGGCGAGTTCGCGATCGGCGCCCAGTTCCTCTCCGAGATTCAAGGCGGATCGGATGTTCAAGCCAACCGGGTGGAAGCGGTTCAAACCGCGGGAGGGTGGCGCATCTACGGGACCAAGTTCTATTGCTCGGCCGCCCACGCGGACTACGCGATCATCACGGCAAAACCGACGGGAAGTCGCGACGTGGCCGCCTTCGTGGTCCCTTCGTGGCTACCCGGTGACAAAGCCCGTGAACGGCGCAACGGCTTCGTGATCAACAAGCTCAAATCAAAACTCGGTACGCGAGAGCTACCGTCGGCAGAGATCACGTTTGGGGGTGCGCTAGCCTATCCCGTGGGCGACCTCAAACGCGGGCTCGCCAACATCGTCGGCATCGTGCTCGCACACTCACGATTCGCAACGGGGCTTGGGGCGGGGGCCTATTTGGTACGCGCTTCACGTGAGGCGCGTCGCTATGCAACCTGGCGCACCGCGTTCGGGGCTACGATCGATCGGTTTGGTCTGGTCAGGCGTCAGCTCGACGAGATCGACCAGGGAGCCAAACGGATCATTGCGAGCGGCTTCAAAATGCAAAGAGAGCTCGTCGAGCTCGGCGAGCTCGATCGCGCAGAGATACCGAGCGACGACGAGGTTGCGGAGAAGAAGCGACGTTTTCGACTGCGGATGCTCGTCATGCTGCACAAGCTCGTGGTCAGCGCCGATTCGGCCCGGTTGACGGAGACCGCGATGTCGATCTTCGGAGGTCACGGCCTCATGGAAGACTTCTCATCGATTCCGCGGATCTATCGCGACGCCGTCGTGCTCAACGGCGCTTGGGAAGGCCCTCGCAACCTCCTCCTCACGCGCATCTTCATGGATATGCAGCGCGCAGCGGCCCGCTGGTACCCGACAACCGAGTTCGTCGCCGACCTTCTACCCGACACCGCGCGGGAGACCCAACGCGCACTGGGAGACCGATTGAAGTGGATCTTGGCGTTCGAGTCGCTGGTTGCGGACAATCCGGCGACGTTGGAAATCTGTGACCGATGGGATACTATTTGCGGGGAGATCTTTCACGCCTATCAAGACGCCGCGGTAGCCGAGCTGGTCACGCACACCCCCAAGCTTCTGAAAATATTAGACTAAAGCGATAAGGCGCACCGCACTCACGAGCAGAG
Organism: Polyangiales bacterium; assembly: GCA_049670545.1. Lineage (GTDB taxonomy): Bacteria > Myxococcota_A > Polyangia > Polyangiales > Houyiibacteriaceae > SG8-38. Next base: position 16,469 of record JBATTM010000290.1, on the reverse strand, counting down.
AATGGTTCCACAACCAAGAAAACGTCCGCTTGACCGGCATAATGTTTATAAGTAAGCAGTTACTTCTTTATGTTCAACTGGAATGACATCCGTTACTTCCTCGCCCTGCATCGCCACACGACGCTTGCGGCGGCGGGGACTGCCTTGGCGTCCGATCCCACTACGGTCAGTCGGCGTCTGATCAAGCTCGAAGAACGCCTCGGCGCACGATTGTTCGACCGTGCACCAGGTGGCTACGTGCTCACCGAAGCCGGCCATCGGCTCCTGCCACGAGCGTCCGGAATCGAACGAGAAGCATTGGGGGTCGAACGCGACGTCGCCGGCGAGGATCAAAAGCTCGAAGGCGTCGTTCGATTGGCGGCGACCGAGATGCTCACCACTCGTTTCCTCGCGCCCCACCTATCGAAGTTTCGGGAGGCGTATCCAGGGATCCAGCTGGACCTCATCTGCACCAACGAAGAGGTGAATCTCGCCCGCCGAGAAGCGGACATCGCGCTGCGACTTTCGCGCCCGACTCACGACGATGTCGTCATCAAGCGACTCGCGTCCGTCGACGTCGGGCTCTACGCGTCCTCGGAGTACATCCATCGTCACGGAAAACCGAATGGATCTCTCGAAGGCCACGAGCTCGTGCTGTTCGCGGAGGGGCGTCCATTCCATCGAGAGAACTCATGGATCGAGGCACGTGCCGCAAACGCGGAGATCGCCGTTCGAGTGGACAGTGTCTCCGCCATGTACGCTGCCGTCGTGGCAGGAGTGGGGGTCGCGTTGTTGCCCTGCCTCATCGCGGATCGAGACGGTCGCCTCGAGCGCATTCCACTGGGCGGGGCACCCGAGCCGCGGCAGATCTGGCAAGCGGTTCATCGAGACGTGCGGCAAAGCGCGCGAATCCAAGCCGTGGTCGAGTTCCTCGGTGAGGTGATGGCGGGCAGTGCCGAGCCGAAGCATGAAGCTTCGAAGCCGGCCTCGAGGCCCGAACGAGCCTCAGCCGCGGCCTAGCCGGGTGACTCGTCCGAAGAAAGTTCGCCGGCGCGCCATCCCCTGATGACCAACGACCAGTTGCGAAGCCAAGAGATCATGTAGCGATCCAATGTGACCCCGAAAGGGGGTGCGCCAAACGCCAGCGTTTGTGTCACGAACTGAACCAGCCCCGCGAACAGCTGGATCGCAGCCGCCTCGAAGTCGACCTCCTTTTTCGTGGGGCCGGTGAACTTCTCGAGACCCTCGGCAAAGAGAGCGTATCCATCGTTGTAGGCGGCCTGGACTTCCTTGCGCGCCTCAGCTGGAAACTTCAAGCCCTCGAGGGCGAGCGCCATGATCGCCGTTTGCTGCGACGCCCCGAATTTCACGAGTGCCCTCGGAACGCTTTCCCATGCCTGAGAAGGATCGGCGACAGCGATCTCGTCGACGACCGCCTTCCAGGTCTTGATCTCTTCGCGGTACTGTCGCACTGCCGCTACCAGCAACTCCTCCTTGGAAGCAAAGTGCCGGTAGAGGCCACCGGCCCCCGGTGAAAGCCCTGCGTCTCGCTCGATCTCCGCCACGGTCGCATTGGCATAGCCGGCCCGCGCGATCACCTTCAACGTCGACCGCATCAATCGATCGCGTGTCGAATCCTTCGGCCCATCGACTGCATCTCCCATCAGAGGCAATATCGTCGATTCGGCTGGTTCTGTCATGGTGCCGCGGGAAAGACCTACGGGATATCGAAGCAGATCTGACCGGCGGTGGCATCCGGGGTCAGAATGACAGGCTGCTGGACGAGACCGTCTTGGTCTGCCGGGCGGCAGTTGATCGTCAACGGCAGCTCGAAGTCATCCGCGCCGAGCACGGTGCCCTTGATCTGGGTGTCAGTCCGACCGTCGGCGAAGTTGAAACAGGCTTGTTCTCCGGACTGGCCAGCCGTGAACGGCGCCGATAGCGTGGGAATCGCAATTTCGAATGGTCCGGGCACGTTGTTGCCGTCGGTGTCCTCGTCGAAATCGACGATCAGCGAGGGAATGCTGGCCACGACGTCGTCCCCTTCGGCACCCGAAACTGCCGTGAACGTAGCGCGGCTACCATCTTCGGGTGTGATGACGAATTGTTGAAGGTCGACGCCAAGCAGCTCCTCCGCGTTCTGCAAGAACGCTTCGCCGATGAATACGCTGTCGGTGAACTCGACGAGCATTGGCTGTCCCGCCTCGATGGGTCCTGGATCGATGGTGACGGTCACGTTGGCCGGCGCGTGGATGGTGGCGACGGTACATCCCAGCAGGAACGTCGCGGTCTTGGCGGTTTCGTCGCCGTTCGAGCCTGCGATGCCGCCGGCTCCACCTGCCGCGTCGAGACCACCCGTCGCTCCAGTGCCGGCGGTACCGCCCGTGCCCTGGCCGCCGGTTCCCCCGGTGATCGGGTCGCCCCCGCTGTCGCCACACGCAACGACAACCATCAGAGAACCCAAAAGCAAAGAACTTCCAAATAAGCGCAACATCATAAGCTCCTTCGAACGAGTAACCGCGCAGTGCCAGAACGCGCGAACTCAACACGCGTCGATCATCTATGGACCCCACAACCAAGGTCATTCAAGTTGTATTCCGACCGCAAAACTGCCGAACGAACTGGCAGTCTTGCAAGTTGGGTTTTCATTGCGTCAATTGAGGGGTGCGTTCAGCTTGTCGTGCATGCGAACGATCGGTTCATTCTTTCTTTCTTTCTCTCTTCTCATCGGGTGCGGCGACGCTGGAACTTCGAGCGATGGATCCAGCCTCTCGCACACCTTCGAGGCCTTGGACATCGAGTCCGGCGCCGAAATGCTCGACGTCTGCCAAAGCTGGACACTGGACAACGACGAGCCCCTCTACGTCGCACGAATCGAACAGAGCAACGACGGCGCATGGCACCATTCCAACTGGTACTTCGTTCCTGAAGAACTGTACGACGGTCCCGACGGTACCTGGCCGTGCGGGGAACGTGGGTTCACGCAGTTGGGCGCGACGAATGCGGGCGGGGTCTTCTTCGCGCAGTCGACACAAACGTTCGATGAGGCGCAAGCGTTCGCCGAAGGGGCAGTCGTGGAGATTCCACCACGAAGCACGGTCGTCGGAGACATACACCTCCTCAACGTGTCGGCGACGCCTCTATCGACGGCGATCCGATTCGACGTAGAGACCATTGCCGAGGAGGACGTGGAGGTGAAGCTGCGACCCATCGCGTTCAGCAACGAAGCGCTCGACATCGAGCCACGGGCCGAGTCTCGATTTGGCATGACCTGCAACGTCGCCAACCAGTTCGAGCGGGTCCTCGGCGAGCCCCCCAACTACAACATCTACTACGTGCTCGGGCACTACCACGACTGGGGCAACTACTTTCGGCTGAGCTTCGTCGATGAGGAGGCGGGCATCGACGAGACGGTCTTCGAGTTCAGCGGGCGCGTGGGTGAACCGCTCGGTAAGGTGATCGACCCTCCGCTCCACTCTCAGGGCGCCAAGAGCCTTCGCTTCGAGTGCGGGTACCTGAATGACACTGATCGACGCCTCGAGTACGGGTTTCAAGGCCAGGAGATGTGTCTCTTCCTCGCCTACATGGATGCGGACATCAAGCTCGGCGCGCTATCGGGCGTCAACCAGCCCATGGGCCAAAACGAAAACGGTGTCTACATGAACGAGACGAAGTGCGGTGCGGTGGTCGGCGTGCCGGCCGAGTAGCCCATCGGGAGCATGCCGGGGCCGAAGCGGATTCGGGTCGGTCCGGTCGTCCCCAACCACCTGCGGGGCGTCCGCTTCCGGGTTCGACTGCGCTTTCGCCGTCGTCCAGCTCAAGTCGAAGATCGCGCTGGTTGGAGCGCACCTCCGGCCTGTACGCTCCAGGGTCTGTGTCCATCCGCCGACTGAGTCTCGTTCTGTTCCTGTTCCTGCTGGCGACTCTGTTCACCTTGATCGGAAGCCTGGGGGCGCTGGTTTGGACTCAGACAAAGATCACCGGAGCGGAGGAGCGGCGTTTCCGCTCCATCCAGCTCGCAGACGAGCTCCGGCAGAGCAGCGACGATCTGACTCGGATGGCGCGCCTGTATGTCGTCACTCGAGACGAACACTACAAGGCCGCGTTCCACGAGATCCTGGGGATCCGCAACGGGAAGAGTCCCCGGCCGCTTCGTTACGACCTCGTCTACTGGGATCTCGTCGGCGCTGACGGCCAACGCCCTCGCCCGGCCGGCAAGGCTACGGCACTCGAGGGGCTCATGATCCAAGAGGGGTTCACGCTCGAGGAGTTCCGTAAGCTCGAAGACGCGAAGGACCTTTCGGACGAGCTCGTGCGGCTCGAAGAGACGGCGATGCACGCAGTCGAGGGGCGCTTCCTCGACGAGGCTGGCCGCTTCACCCGCGAGGCGGAGGCTGACCCGGAGCTCGCAAGAACCCTGATGTTTGGACCGCAGTACATGGAGGCGAAGGCTCAGATCATGGCGCCGATCAACGAGTTCTTGCAAATGCTCGAGGATCGTACGGGCGCCGAGGTCGCCAAGTACCGCTCGCGAGGCCGCGTTCTGGGCGCCCTCGCCCTCGCCATGGGCGTTGCCGCTGTGCTGATCGCGACCTTGATGCTCCTGGTCCAGCGCCGGCGACTCCTGGGCCCACTCGCGCAAGTTCATGCATCTGCGGAGGCCGTCGCGACCGGTCACTTCGATCGCCCCATCGAACACGAATCCTCTGACGAAATGGGACAGCTCGTCGGAACGTTCAACAGCATGCTGCGAAGTACACGCGACAGCATCGAGGCTCTGCACCGAAGGAACGACGAGCTCCAGGTTGCCAGACTGCGCTCCGACGAACTCCTACTCAATATCATTCCTGCGGCGATCGCGGGTCGCATCAAATCTGGTGAGACCAGCATCGCGGACGAGTTCCCTTCGGTGACGGTACTGTTCGCCGATCTCGTCGGGTTCACGCAACTCACCGACCGCCTCGGTCCGCACGAGATCGTGCACGTTCTCGGCGAGATCTTCGGTCTCTTCGATGCGCGCCTAGCGCATCACCGGGTCGAGAAGATCAAAACGATTGGCGATTGCTACATGGCTGCGGGCGGTGTTCCTGAAGCCGCGGCCGACCACGCACGCCAAACGGCCGACTTCGCCATCGGGATCAAGGAGGACTTTGGCAAGTGGGCGGAAGGAAGCGGCTTGGATCTCCAGATTCGAATCGGTATGCACTCGGGAACCGCCGTCGCGGGCATCGTGGGAACCCATCGCTTCGCATACGACATCTGGGGCGACGTGGTTAACGTGGCCAGTCGAATGGAAAGCACAGGGCGTCCGGGAGAAATCCAGGTTTCCGACCCCACGTATGTGCAGCTGAAGGACCTCTACGAGTTCGAGAAGATCGCAGCCGTGGAGGTGAAGGGAAAAGGTCGGATGCAAACTTGGCTTCTCCGCGGGCGCCGATACGTGACTTAGGCCCTGCAAAATCCTTGTAGACACTGTTGCCCGTATTGGGCATTGTTGCTTCCGCACCGATCGCCACGGTGCTCGATGCAGCTCGGCAAGCATGGGAAGGCGGCATTCGATGCCAGAAGTATCTCCCCTCCTTCGCAAGAACTTCCCTCTGTTCGAGGGGAGCGACCTCGATTGGCTCGCGGCCTCCGGAACGCACACCCAACTCGAGGCCGGTACCCGCCTGGTCGGCGAAGGCGAGCCGCTTGGCACCTGCTACTTCGTACTCGACGGTCTTCTGAGTACGCACGCACTTGCCTGGCCAGCCGACCGATTCGGAACCATCGGGCCGGGTGCTCCGATCGGAGAGCTGACCCTGCTTGGGTCCGGTGTCGCCGCAGTCACAGTCGAATCGATCGAACCGTGCACACTTCTCGGGGTCCGTCACGCAGTGTTGCGCAAGAAACTGCGGAAGGATCCAGCGTTCGAATCGCGGTTCCTCCGCCTCGTCGTAGATCTACTGAGCGCGCGACTTCGGAACCCCGAGGAGCTGGTCGCGACCCCACCTCCGCAAAAGCGAGAATCACGACCGAGTCTTCCGGTAGGTCCGCTTGCAGTTCTCAACGAGGACGCCTCGGTCAACTTCGACATCATCGGTTCGACGCTTCGAAAACTCCCTGGGCTACGGTCGATAGTAGCAAACCTGCACCTCAGCGATCAGCCGCCGTTCGCGCTTCTAGAACGGGAGCGCGCGCTCGGCGCCGCAACCCTGCCGGCCCGTAGCATGGTGGCACTATTCCAAGCAGCGGGCGCCGAAGGCGTCTCAGAGCTTGCCGAACGAGTGATCTCGCACGAGCCGTCGAACACCGCCGCGGAAAAGCAGCAGATCCTCAGAGACTGCTTGGTTCAGAAGACGATCACACTCGAAATTTCGAGTCGTTTGGCGTTGTGCACCGGGACCGGCGACTTCCGGCTGTCACGCGCCCTACTCCGGTCGATCGCAGAGTCCATGGGGGTTTCGAGGAGCGCAACACGTCGTTGCGCGATCAACCCGGAGAGCGTGGTCCCCGAGATCGACTATGGCTTGATCCGGGGGATGGTCTCGCCCTTCTTGCCACCCCACCGCATGAGCCGGTTGTCCGTCGTTACGGTGCTGTCCGATCCGCCACATGCGTCTTCCGACGTCGCGGTCTCACTCTCCCCTTTTGAAAGCCTGCTCCTGCCCGCAGCTTCCTTGCTTGCAGTCGTGCGCCGCTATCGGGATGAGGCCTACCCTTACTTGCCCTTCAAGCAACTCTCGGTGACGAGCAATGCGAGTGGCGAGCCCTTGGCCGCACGGTCGCCAACCCAATGACCTGTTCCTTGCTTTCGAGCCTTCAGTCGACCGAGCGACGCCAGGTGCTGCCACGTTCGTCGATGACCAGGAGATCGACGCGTTCCTCAGAGCTCAGCTCACGAAACATCGCCGACGGGTCCGCCTCCGGATCTTCGGCACGTTGCCCGTTGATCTCGATGATCAGGTCCCCTTTTTTCAACCCTGCTTGATGCATGAAGCTCGCTTGGCTCGACGGTGGCGTCCCCACGCGCAAACCGATGAACTGAGCGCCATCGTACTCGGGCGTCACTTCGGCTCGCACCAATGCCTGCATCCGCTGCGCACGCGAGGCCTCGTCCAGAGCGGATTCGGAGCTGGCTGTTTGCGCGAGCATGAGCCCAAACTGCTGGTGTCGCTCGGCAAGGGAAAGAACATCGTCGGGCTCGTGATCGGGCTCGTCGTAGATCGGCGTGTCGTCGAAGTCTTCGTGGTCTGCGGACGGGCTCTCTTGCACCCATTGGCGCCTTGCCATGACCCCTAAGGCGGTCGTCGGGCGCGGCTCGTGCTGCACCACAGTCGGACGCGGCTCGCGACGCGCCGCGTCTTTCTGGGGCGGGTCGTCGCGCGTCAACACAAAGGCGCCGAACGCGAGCGACGCCGCGGCTGCCGCGTACCCGCCACACAAGATCCAACGAACGCTAGCTCTGGTTTGCAAGGGTGTTCCGTTCGCCACGGCACGAGGTTTCGTGACCCGGTCTCGAGTATCCACTAGCCCCTCGCGAAGTTCCAGCGCGTCTTGTCGTTTCGTTTCCGCGCCCACCTCGTCTTGGTTTCGACGAGGAGATCGATCGCCACTGTAAGCTGGGTTACAAAACGTCCACGGAGCGCCCGTTGCGCTCGCCGAGATCGACTGTGAGCCAGCGCGCATTTGTCCTTGACACTTTGTCCAGCGGCCCGGCAGTGTCAGTGACCCACGCCCCGTTTCTCGACGACAGGAGGAGTCATGACGCTAACTAGATTCGGCACTGCAGTGCTCGCCGCGTCGCTAGGTATCGCTTGTATGCTCAGCGGAGGAGAATGGTCCGACGCTCACGCAGCGCCCCCAGCCCACGCGGGCCCGCCCGGCGGCAACGGGCCCCCTGGCCTACAGGATCGCAACCCGAGCGATCTGGGCTTCAACCAGTTTGTTCGAGCGCTTCCCGAGAACGGGAGGTTCGTTTTGTTCCGGTCGTATCTCCCGATCGATGGCCGTGACAACGTGAACCTGCCTTCGATCACGGTGGTCGAGAACGGCCAGAGTCGTCGCCTTCCCGAATGCCCCTGGCGCGAAACCTCGCAGCGCGATCATTTCGCCGCGGAGCTCGCGGCGGCAAGCGCCAACTACGATATTCGACGCATCGTTCGCATCATTGCGGCAATCATTGGGATCCGTCCAATCGTTCCCCCGGCCCCCTACTGCTCGTGGTGGTTCGTGGTCGACAACAAGACGTTCAACATCGCGTTCCCCGACTCGCATGCAACCTACTGGGCGACGCCATTCATCGCGCGAGACGGAACCAACTTGGTGATGCGCGGCGAATACGGCGACATGCGATACATGTCGTTCGCTGTCTACGATCAGAAATTCAACTACTACGAGTACCACCCGCAGAACGGCACGTGTGAGTACGGCAACGAACGCAACTGCTTCGGTTCGTACATCACCGACTTCCAGATCGACCCGGACATCCCGGGCACCAACCCATTCCGGACCCGTGGTCCACAGGCAGGCCCGAGAGCTCGCTTCGAGGTCACGATCACCACGAGGCCCCAGCGCATCGCATCGGCGAGCAACGGGTGTGTCATCGGTCAACCCTGCACCGGAGTGAACGTGCTACCCGGACTCTCGACGCTCGGTGGTTGCCTTCCTGGACAGTGCTGCAATGCCGATCCAAACAACCTGCCTCCCGAATGCGAAGACGAAGGGACGACCGCCCTCGGGGCCGACAACAATCCGGAGGCCTTTCAGGGTCAAAACCTCTTCCCCGCGCCCTGCAACTTCGCAAACGCACCCTACACGTGTTCGACCCCGAACGTGTTCGCGCGTCCGACGAAGGCGATCGTCTCGAGCGTGGTCAACAACCCCGACAACACCTATATCCCGGCGGCCTTCGACGGTCGGAGCCAGATCCTACCGCTCGATCTCCAAGACAAGCCCCCGATATTCGTCCTCCGTGGGAAACTCCCAACGACGCCGCCGGGTCAATCGCCGGTGCCCTGGGATCCCAACAGCGACGAGTACGACATGCGGTATTGGTCGATCTGCACTGCGGTGTACTTTCCCCCATACCCGACGATCGAGAGCTTCGGCACCGACGAGGACGAAGCGTGCGTCTCCGACCTCGAGGTCATTCGCACAAATAAAGCCGGTGAGCCCAGGCAAAACGGCAACTGGTTCGTGATCGTGTTGTCGACTGCGGACGCCAAGCCGGACTACGACTTCGAGAAGTACGGTGCCAACTGGCTCAAGCTGACCAGCTTGACACGTTCAGCAGTCATTCTGCGGAACATGCTGCCGAATCTCGGCTTCACAAAGGCCGCGCAGAACATCCCGCCCAATGGCAACTGGAAAGATGCGCTCAAGACGATGGGCAACTACATGCCGATCAGCCTGACCGCCTGCACCGTGCCGCACTTCGAAGAGAACGGTTGGGGCGGGTGTGTCACTCCGAACGTACCCAATACGGGCGGAACCGGAGACGAATCCGATCGTGTCGGGGTGGGCCAAGCCCTCTAGGGCGTCTCGGCTCTAACCTGAAACCAACCTAAGACAGCAACCCGGGCGGTCGATTCCTCGGCCGTCCGGTTGCGTTTCCATGTTACGACCTGCGCCACGATGCGAATCCCCGCCTTCACTCGACTCGCCTGGGCTTTCCTCGTCGTCGTTGGATGTCAGGCAGGACCGTCACGCTTCGACTGCGGCGCGAGGCACGTCGAACCCGATCGGAGCGCGGAGACCATCGAAGTCGAGGGCGGTCTGACGGGCGAGCTCGACTCGATGCCCGTCCACGAAATCGCCACCGCCGATGGTCAAGTTCGACTGAGGGCGGAGGCACCTGAACGGCCCGTCGTCCGCAACAAGGACCATGGCGAAGGCGATCGAGAAGTTGTGATCGCGTTGCCAGGCGATGCCGAGATCTACTGCATCGTCTACGCCCTACGAAACGACGCCGCGAGCGGCCTTCTTGGAGCTCTTCGAGGCTTCGACTCCGAGAAGGCCCGGGCAAATGAGCTCACCGTCGAAGAGACGGGGGCGGCGGAGGTGGACGGACGCCCTTTTCTTTGGGCGCGCGCGTTTCCCGAGACGAAACGCGATCGAAGGGGCATCGTTCACGCAGCCGTTGGCGTGACGCAGTTCGAAACGTTTGCGTGCCGAAGCCAACGGCTCGGAGGACTCCAGACGTTTCTTCGAATCTACCGCGGCATGCTGCAGTCCCTGAGTACCCCGGACACGGAAAAGCCCGCGGATGTGACCTATGAGTCGACCAGGACGCTCCGGAGCCCGGACGGCGGGATCGTCGGGTTCGTAGACGACCATGTCCAAGACCGACCCGAGGGCACGACCTGGCGGGAACGCTATGCATCCCATGTCACCCTCTCATCGGACTCACACCTCAAAGCGTCCGATCAGAGGTACGTGGAGACCGCCACCGAAGACAACGTGATCCAAGGTTTTTACGTACGCCGCAATGATGGCGTCGATGCGTACACGCTGCGAATGCAGATCACCGGAACCTCGCCTCGCAAGTACACCGTCACGGGAGAGGTCGACGGCGAGCCCTTCGAGGTGGAGTTTCGCCGCCCCGAGGGCCTGCCGGATGTGCACGTACAGGCAGGCGAGCTCCGGCGGCTCGTTCGCGAAGCACCTCGGAAGCCCGTTCCGTTCGTTCAATACGATCCCTCGACCAGCCAGAGCGAGCCGACGACGATGCTGGTTCGCTTCGACGACGAGGAGGGCGACGCCGGCAACGCCACCCTCATTGTGGGAGACAAGGAGCTTCAGGCGACGATACGCGAGTCGGGACAGATCGTGGCCGGACAAACGCTCCTCGACGGCGCCGTGGTCGATATGAAGCTCGAATGGCACGCGGGTAGTCCGCTACTGCGCGTCCCGCCTACTCCGAAGGACTCCCCTGAAGGCCCCCCGTCTCCGGGCCCATCGGAGGGGCCTCCTGCTGAGTGACTGGGGCCGCTTCCGCGTAGAGCCGGACCGAACGCTTGTACTCGTCCGAGGTCTTGTCGACCGAAGTCCAGCGCGCGCCATCGATGGACTCGCAACGCTCACGGAACAGCGGCTGGTCGAGCGCGCTCTTCGGGTTGTAGTAGCGGTAGTGAAAGCGAACGAGGCTCTCGTCGCCATACTGTTCGACGAGCGTTCGGCTCGAATCACGCATGTGATGGACGGTCGCCATGGCGAGCGGCAGCTCGAACGTGCATTGCGCGAGCGTCGGGACCTCGGCAAATCGTTGGTCGCAGCCAAGCGGCTCGGCGGCTTTGTCCCCGTCCCACTGCATGAGGATATCTGCGTGGAGGGCCGCCCAGGCGTCCTTCTCGGCTTGGCTCAATGCTTCGTACTGCGCTTCGGGAAGCGCGGTGTGGACCTCCAGGCAGTTTTGCAGCTGCTTAGTCCAGGCTCCGGACATGGCCGTCATGGGGCCGGCCCACCCGTTGGCGCGAACGGTCTTTGGCGGAGCGTTCGAGACCGTGAGAGGACGTCTCGGCTGCACACGCGCCGGGTCCGCTTCCAACGCACTCCCGATTGCTTCTTCTTGCTTTTCGCTCTTGCTGCACGCTGTCATGAGGCAGAGGGCGACGGCTAGTAAGATCCGCATTGCAAGAGTCTATCACGGGTCGCAGGATGTTCGACAGGGTGCACGCATGGCTGTGCGTTCCTTCAGGGGACCAAGTCCGGTCCGTCGCATCGCAACGCGTCCCGCGCGGTGACCAGAACACGTGCTCGGTCGCCGTCGTGCAGCGAGAGATGGGTGCTCAGCGCATGAGCGCCTGGACTGGTGCAGAAGAGGCCGGGACGGATGTGGACGTCATGCAACCGGAGATCGATCGTGAGGGCGTCGTCCTCGCGCGTCACGATGGCGTCGACTTGGCTACCGTCCTTGGCGCCACGATAGGTGACTTCGTCGTCACTCGAGAGGTCGATGGCTGTCAAGACCACACCGCCTAACATCGAACCTTCGGCAGTCCTGACCAATTCGTCACCCCACACGGGCGAAAGGACACGCTCGAGCACGAGCGAGGCTCCGGGCAATGAAACGTCCACGGCATCCTCGATGGTGAGGACGAGCCGCGCGCTCTCCCAACGACCATCTCGCGGAACCGCGCCTCCGTCGATCTCGCGAGTTGCCTCGACCCCTACTTCTGCACACGGCACATCGAGACGTTTCGAGCCTCGCGTGACGAAGCCACGGTCATCTCGGGCTTCTACGAAGACCGTCTTGGAGCCGCACTCGAAGGGTCTGTACGAGATCGAGACCGGCCACGGCTTGCCTTCGGGAATGTGCCCAACCGCCTCGTGGTCCGCGGCTTCCCGAAGCACGGGGTCTTTGTCGAAGAACGTGACCGTCACTCCGTTGGCGTCACCGCCCTCCGCGCGAAGATGGGCTCGCACCAACAGGGGGTCGCCGACACGTCGAACGCCTTCAATGTCCAACCCATCGATGACCACGCCTCCACGCCTCACCTCCTCGAGCGGTTGCGGCTCGCTTGTAGACGCGGGCAGCACCGTGAAGACCTTCCTGTAAAGCCCGAGGTTATTGCTCCATGTCTGTAGCTCCACGTCGGTCATCCAGGTGCACTTCGGGTTTCCGTTTTCATCGGGCGGGCACGGGGAGCAGTCGCCTTCGGGGCACAACCCGAGCTCGGGCATTTCGCCGACGACGTTGCCGTCGCTGTCTTCGGCCCAGGCGAGAACCCAAAACACGTAGGTTTCGAGCTCCTCTGGCGCGAGACCGGTCGTGTCCCAGGTGGTGAAGGCGCCGGTCCAGTTGTACACGGCATCGTCCGGATCGCAGCCGTCACTTTGTAGCGGCATGTCAGGGGGGAAGCCATCGATCGCTCCCACGTCGATCGTCTCCTCGCCAACGAGGAAGCTGTCGACGGGGTTGCCCGCCACCGTGGCCCGGTTTTCTCCATCCCACTTCTGGCCATAGATCTGGACCTTGACCGTCTGACCCGCCGCCATGTCCTTGAGGCTCGTGTTGTACACGCGGACCCCGAGGAGCACCGGTGTGCCCGCGATGACCGTATCCGCAGTCCCGCCGGGCACCGAGGGAAGGCCATTGACGAACTGGATGCACGTGTTGTTCGCACAGGTCTGCCCCGTTTCGCAGTCGGATGATTGCGAGCATTGTCCGCAGGTGCCGCCCACGCAGGCCTCACCGAAGGGGCAGTCCGTCTGGGTCGAGCAAGCTTGCGTGCTGCTCGGTGCGCCGGATGGCGCCGGCGAGAAGAAAAAGCCGCGCATGTGGAAGTAGTCTCCGCAGACGCCCCAGACGTCCGAGAACGAGGTGTCGACGTACGCCATTTGCACACACTGCAGCTTCTGCGAGGAACCGTTGTCCATGCACTGGGTCACCGCTTCGTCGCCCTCACCAGGTTGGGTCCCCCCTGCGGTGTTCTCTATCCGTCCGGGAAGGGCCAGCGAAACGTCGATGTTGTTCGCGTAGTAGTCGGTCTTGTTGGTGTCGGTCCACCATTCGCTGTCGTCGAATGAGACCGCGTACGCGCTCGAGAAGAACCCCCGCGTCACATACGTGTCATCGGGGTTGGCATCCTGAAGCGGGTCGGTCGAAATGCTCTCGATCTGGGACGACGCGAACGACGAAGTCATGCCGTTGATGATCAGTTGCGAGGAGTACCCGAACTGGTCCGACTGCATCCAATTCAGCGAATCGGTCCATTGGGCGATGATCTCGGATGAGCCCGATGTCGTGGTGGTGGAGTTAGTCAGCGTCGACTTGTCGCGGCTGTCTTGAAAATTCCCCGTTTCGGTGATACTCGCGCCATCTTTACCTGGCTTCTCTGCGTTGCCTATGCCAGTGCTGACGGAGACGGTGTCATCGTTGAAGATGCTGTGTCCGGTCGCGGTTTTCGTGACGTTCGAGTTATTCGACTCGAACGTTCGAGTGATCATTCCTTCACTCCCGCCGACTTCGAGTCCTTTCGACACGAGAACGTTGTCGACGCTGGCAGATGCGCCATACATGCCAGCGAGCGCCGCGCAATTGGCCGGATACGTGAAAATGTTCCCCGGAACCCACGGCGGCTGGAACCACTCCAGCGTGCGTCCTTGGGACGTGGTCGTGGTCGGCTGGTTCGGGATGGACACGGTGTAGTACTGAAGGCCCGTTCGCTCGGCGGTGCAGCCGTTGTTGCCGCCCGACGGCGAGCAAATCTGGCCGAGCATCGGATACCGATACACGTTGTCGGTGACGTTGATGTAGACCACCACGTCGTCAAAGGTCGTGGCGAACGTGCTCGTTTGTGTGCTCGAGCTATACATCTCGCTGATGTTGTCTTGGGCCCTTGTATTGGTCCGTCCAACGCTGACACTCGCACTTGCCTGAACGTATCCGGACAGGGGTAGATCTGGGTCTTCCGACACGTTGACCGCTGCAGATGTCGTCGAGGAGCCTCCCCAGGACGTCGCCAAGCGGTGATCGGTCGTGCTCATCGAAGAGTTGGTGGACGTCTCCTTGACGAACGTCTGATACTGCGAGTTGCCGGTGTTCCCGTCGATGGTGAAGTCGAACGTGCACATGGTGTCTGCGTCGATCTCTGAAAATACGCTGACGTGGCAGTCGCTCACAGTGATCCAAGCTTGCTTGTCGGTTGCGGTGGAGCTAGCCGTCGGGAACAGGTTCTGGTCGAAATCCTGGACCCGAAGCCGCTCGCCGTGTGCAGGCGGGGTCGCGACCACGAGGACCGGTCGATTCGAAGTTTGACGTGTCACCGTCGGGGCGCCAAGCCGCACGCCTCGACCTTGAAAGTCGCCCGCCACCAGCGCGACCTCCGTCGCGACCGAGCCGAGCAGCGGGGCCACCTGTGGATGTGTCTCGACAGACAAGCAGTACGGCGGGTCGGTGGTGGAATCGCAGCCGGGGTCTCCGGCGTTGGTGACGTCCCACACGAAAAGGTCGGTCTGGTCACCGTCCGTCTCGACGAGGTGCGCCATTTGGTAGTTGAGATTGCTCTCCGGGCAAGAACCGGTCGTGGTCTCACAGCCTGTGGTCGGCCGATCGAAGTGCCCCACAGCCACGTCGTAGAAAGCGGTTACGTTTGTGGGCCCTTGAGCGAACACGGAACGCAGCTCTCCAGCCCCTTGATCCCAATAGGCCAATACGGTGATCTGATCCTTTTCCGCAGTGAATTGTGTGCGGGTATCGACGCCCAGGGCCATCATCTCGGTCTGTGAGCTCCAGTCGATGGGGCCCGCCGCCATGCTGATTCCCAAGAAGAAGCCATTGGTCGCGGTGCCGGTCCATACCGACTGCTCGGTCACCAGCGTCGGCTCGAAGGTATCGGAAAATGTATACAGGTAGACCGTCGGGTTCTGCCGATCGCCGAAAATAACATTGTCAATCCGTTGGACGTTGTCGGAGATCAGCGGGAAGAGAATTGCGATCTGATCCTGAGTGCCCTCGAGGAAGTTGCCGGCCACGACGGGCGCCACCGCCCCTGGCCCTGACGGGAGCCCTAGGGATGAACCCGACGGCGCTGTCACGGTGAGCGTATCGGTCGGAGGCGCGACGAGGGTCCAGCCGCTCCCCGCGTCCGCGCAGTACGTGTTGCCGGCGATGGGTCCTGGGCAGACGCTGACCCAGGACACGCTGCACTGGTTGTCGGCGGGTCCAGTCGTCGTCGAGCTCTTGCACTCGCCCGGGAGAATCAGCTCGACGATGCCATCTCCGTTGAGGTCCCCGGTGACGGGGCCGGGCACTTGGATGCCTTTCGGTTCCACCCCCTGCCCAGGTTCGATGCTGAGCCCGGCTGCTGGGTTGTCGATATCGTTCGCCGTGGCGAAGAACCCCCCGCGATTGCCTGCTGTTCCCGTCGTGACGAACACGTCCTCGAGACCGTCCAGGTTGAAGTCGTCGACGGCAACGAAGATTGAGTCTCCGACGTTGCTGCCGAAGTCTATGGTCTTGTTGGGAAACACCGTATCGAGTGAGCCGTCACCACTCCACTTCGATACGTTCATGGTGACCGTCGTCGTAGACGACTCGGTCGCCCAGACACTGACCACGTAGTCTTGCGGTGTGTTGAAAAGGCGTGCCGACGCAGTCTCAAAAACCGCATTCTGGGACGCGAATGTCGTGTCGAAGGAGTTACTCGTATCCGGTGCTCCGTTGGAGGTTGGCAGTCCGATGACGAGGGAAGCAGACGACATGTTTTTTACCCCGATGACGAGATCGTGCTGCGCGAGCAGGGTGCGTTCGCCGTAAAGCGGGTCGGAGACCTCGGACTGATTCGGTCCGTCCTCGAGCTCAGGGAGCGCGGGGAAGCCGCCACCCGTGCCTCCGGTCCCGCCGCCGCCGTCGACGCAGACCACCGAAACCGTCCAGTCGTCTGCGCAGTGCTCGAAGCCATCGTCGGACACGGCGATCGTGATGCGCTGTTCGCCTTCTTCCCGACACGTGAAGGCGGCGTGCGGGGAGCTCGGGGCGTCGATCGTGCCCCCAATCGCGGTCCACA
>JBATTM010000289.1:0-4252 GCA_049670545.1 Polyangiales bacterium | reverse complement strand
GGTCACCGCGACGCGGTCACCATTCGACTCGAGGTTGTGCTCGAGAAGGTCCCAAAGCGTCACGACGCCATCGCTCGACGGATCGGGCGCGATCATCGGAGCTTGAGCTTCGGGTAAATTTTCGCAGGGACTCCGACCGCGACCGAGTTGGGTGGCACGTTGGTGGTCACCAAGCTGTTCGCGGCGATGCTCACGTTGTCACCGATGGTGATGTCCCCCAACACGACCGCGCCGGTGCCGATGAAGACATCGTTGCCTATCTGGGGGACGCCCTCCCCTGTGTTGGTTCCGATCGTGACCCCGTGCATCACGCCGACCCGATCGCCGATGATCGCCTCTGGATGAATCGAGATCGGAGCGTCTGTATGTACGATGTGAAAGCCTTCGCCGATTCGGGTCATGCGATCCATCCGCACGCCCGTCAGGATTTCCATGAGCGGCGTGACCGCCCCGTACATCTTGGACGTGAGCCATCGAAGCTGGCGATTCTTGCGGGCCAGAGACCAGTTCCCAAACCGATAGAGCGCCATGTGCCAGATGGCCGAGTTTCGATACTCCCCACCGTGCCGCTCGACATCCTGGCGGAACGCCTTCCATGAACCTTCCGCGCCTGGCCGTCGCTCCGAGCGGATCTCTTTCAGCGTCTTGGGCGGGGCCTCGGGTGATCCGCTTTTTGTCGCGTCTGATGTGTTCGACGTCTGTTGCACCGGTGCGCCCTCAGCTCCAAATCAAGCTAGGGGATGGCGCGGAGGGGCGCAAGAACCGGCCTTTCATCCGGGAAACATCGCTGCAAAAGGGCGCGCGTCGAAGAAGGTCTCAATCGAGACGATCTTGGCCTCACGCACCTCGAACCACTCGGAGATGCGAGATGTCCCGACCCCAGGAATGGTGGTTTCCATGTCGTAAATTGCACCGACCCAAGGACCATCGGCGACAAGCCTTCGAACCTGGATGGTCTCGAACGCCGGATCGAGCCTCGCGTGCGATGCGACCAATGCGTCTGGGTCGTCGAGTCGTTCGAGTGGGCCAATGAACGAGAACCGGTCGTCCAGGAGCGAGCGCACGGTCGCGTGATCCTTGGCAGCAAACGCCTCGAGGTACTGTCGGACGAGTTCCGCTGGGTCCATGACAACCTCCTGGCCACGAGGATAGGCCGGTAGGCGGCCAGCGCAATCAGCCGCGAGCTGAGACGAATGTCCCTCTTCTGAGGTATACCGCGGACGATGCCGGAACTCTTCGGATGGACACCTCCGCCAAGGCCGGCTTGGGTCTCGCATCTCAACGCGATGGGCGAGGCTTTCGGTGACCCCGCCTCTCTCGTCCCAATCGACGCCGACGCCATGGTCGAGACCGCTCGCACCGCGACTGGGCTCTCCGACTTCGGCCCCAACTCCTGGCTCCCGCACTACGACGTGCTCGTGAAGTCGATCAACAACGAAGCCCGACTCAACGTGGCGGGCCGTCTGCTCACGCGGTCGGAGATCATGCGAAGCCTTCGCAACCGCCTGTTCGTCGAGGCCTACCTGAAGGCACACCCTGACGCGGCCGATACGCCGGTGGTCGGCCCCGTCATCGTGTGTGGCTATGGCCGAAGTGGCACCTCGATCACCCACGAGCTCCTGGCGCTCGACCCGTCCCTTCGCGCCCCACTTGCCTGGGAGCTCTTCAACGTCTCAGCGTTGGGAGACGACACGGGCGATCGTCGCCGCGACCGCGTCCGCTTCGCCGAGGGCGAGCAACGCTACTACGAGGATGTCGTCCCGGAGTTCAAGACGATGCACGAGAACGGCGCCGAGCTCCCCGTGGAATGTTTGATGTTCCAGATGCACGAGTTCTTGAGTGCACAGTACTTCGGTACGCTCGACGTCCCCTCCTATATGATGCACGCGATGGTGGCAGACCGAACGTCTGCGTACGCCTACGAGTACCGCATGCTGCAGGTGATGCAGCACCAGCGCCCAGGAACGCACTGGGTGCTGAAGGGCCCCACGCACCAAGAACGGCTCGAAGTCCTATTCGCGGTGTTTCCGGACGCGCGCGTCGTGCATCTTCATCGGGACCCGCGAAAGATGATTCCGTCGAGCTACTCGCTGATGGGCACCCTTCGGTTCATGCGGAGCGACGAGGTTGACCTCTCGGCGCTCGAGTTCATGCCGATGAGCATGCAGATGACGTTTGAGAAGGGAATCCAGCAGCGCGTGGATGGCGTGGTTCCAGGCGCGCAGATCTACGATTTGTTATACGCCGATCTCGTCAGGGACCCTGTGGGCGCGTTGCAAGACTGCTACGCGTATCACGGTCTTCCCTTCTCAGACGCGCGTGCGACGGCGATCCACGCATACCTAGCCGCCAAACCCAAGGGCAAACACGGCACGCACGAGTACACCCTCGAGGAGTTCGGGCTCGACGGCGCGGTCCTCGGGCAGATGTTCGCACGGTACCAGACCCACTACGGCGTCCCCGACGAGGGTTCGGCATGAGCGACCAGGGTGGCGACAGCCCAGCGGACGGTTCCGAGGTCGCGGCGCATTGGGGCACGTTCTGCGATCGGATGAAGACCTTGGGCGAACGCATCCTCGGGGACGGTTTTCCGGAAGACCCCCAAGGCCAGACCGAGGGTATCCGTCACCTCACGCGGATGGTCACACTCGGGCTCAATCTGTTCGTCGAGTGCGACGACCCTGAGTTTCCACGGTTCCTCCGACACAACGACGACATCACCCAATGGGGAGGCAACAATCCCGACAACACGTACCTCTACGCGCGCGTCGACGCGGGCAGCGAGTACAAGATCTACGGCAACGCACGCGGCACGTTGGGGTTCATCGTCTCGGTCCGTGATGGATTCATGCATCAGGGCGACGAAGCGGTGGTCGACCTCTCGTCGGACGAGATCGAGGTCGATGCCGATGGGGCGTTCGAGCTGACCCTCAGCGCGGAAGAGCGGCCAGGGAACTGGCTGCGCATGCTGCAGAACGCGACCCAGGTCGGGATCCGCGTGTACTTCGACGACTGGGAACGCCCGTCGTCGCCGGTGTTCCACATCGTGAAGGTCGGCAACGAGGGTCGGTCACCTCCGTTGCTCGGCGCAGAGCAACTGAGTCGAACGCTCGACGATGCAGCCCGCTGGGTCGAGGACAATCTCGTGTATTGGAACGAATGGCTCAAGCAGCGGTTGCCGTTCCTTCCGGTGAACGCGATCTCGCCGCCGATGCAGGTCGCTGGAGGGTCGAACGAAGTCATCACCTACGCCGGCGGGCGCCTCGACCTCGGCGCAAACGACGCACTCGTGCTCACGATCGAGCCACTCCAAGCAGACTACGTGGGGCTCGTCTACTACACGCAAAGTTGGTTCGAGACTGGCGACCTTGCGAACCGAACGACGAGCCTCAATCGGAATCAGCTTCACGTCGACGACGATGACCGCATTCGGATCGTCGTCTGTCGGACGGACCCTGGGCATGTCAACTGGCTCGACACGGAGGACCGACCAACCGGGCTCCTTGTGATGCGTACCCTCAACGGCGACACCGCGCCGACCGTGACGGCCGACGTGATGCCGAAGTCGAAGCTGCGCACGTTCGTTCCGGCCAGCACCCCGTGGCTCTCGGAAGACGAGCGTCGAGCCCAGATCATGGCGCGCCGCGAGCACATCGCGAGGCGATTCCACGGTTGAGCGGTGAGATCGCCGCGGGCAGGTGAAGTGACCGCTAGGCTGCGCGCTACTCGAATCGGCTGGCCCAAACGCCGGAACGAGTTCCGTCGAAGTAAGACCACACGACCACGCCCTGGCCTCCGGGGTCGAGCGCGACTCGTGGGTTCACTGCATCGCCGGCGTCGCCGCCCTCGAGAAGCTGAGGGGTGCCCCAACCGGTCGTCGGTACGAAACGATTCGCCCAGATGTTGCGCACAGTCCCATCGCTTTGACTCCAAACCGCGATGACGTTCCCCCTCGGATCACCCGCAACTCGCGGGGAGTCCGCGTCGCCGACGTCGTCGTTCTCGATGAGTTGTGCCTCCCCCCATCCGTTCACGGGTTCGAATCGGTTCGACCAGATGCTGGTCACAGACCCGTCACTCTGTTGCCAGACCGCGATCGCGTTCCCCGGCGGGTCCACGACGACATGAACGTCGCTTGCGTCTCCAGCATCGCCCGTTTCGATTAGCTCGGCATCGCCCCATCGGTTCTCAGCGGCAAAGCGATTCGACCAAACGTTGGTAACCGTCGTTCCCTGCGTCCATACGGCAACCG
>JBATTM010000288.1:0-1784 GCA_049670545.1 Polyangiales bacterium | reverse complement strand
CCTCCGAACCGCTCAGGCTTCTTGCAATTGAGCATGACGTGGACGGGTGTTGCGACGCCGACTTCGACGTCGAAGTTCGCAGATCCCTTACAAGTGAGCTTGCCGTCGGTCGAAACCGCCTCCATCTGGATGAGATACCCATCGCCCGGCGGAATCCCGAAAACCTCTACGGAGGCGGTTGAGCCGGGGGCGCTCGTGTTGATGGCCCCCATCATGTCTTCCATCTCTCCACCGCTGATTTTCCACATGACCTCGTCGATCATGAAGCCGCCGGCGACGGTGAGATCGAGGGACAGGGAGCCTGTGGAGCCATCGGGCGAGCTGGTGCTCGTCGAGCAACCGACTGCAGCAAATACGCCGCACAAGACAAACGCTATCCAGCGTGAGGGGTGGGAACCGGGCATGAAGGCCTCCTCGAGGGGGAATGGGGCTAGGGTTCAAACGGGGACCGCGACCGTATCACCGTTCGAACGACGAACACAAGGGTCTAGAGTGCAACTTTGGACCCGTTTTCGGAGGTTGTGACCCAGCTCACAATTGGAGCCGCCGGGGCGCGTACGCACGATCGACCACATGTCGCATTGGCAGTGCGGCGTCGCCTCTGATTCACTGAAGCATGGGCGGGGTGATGCGGGCATGGCTGTGGGTCTCCCTCAGCGCCGGGCTGGTCTGTGGCGCTGGTTGTTACGTGGATCGATCCGGTGCGGATGGGTTCACGGGAGGCATACCGAGATCGGGTTGCGTCGAGGAGTGTCGGAACGGCGGAGTCTGTGTCGGGAGCCAGTGTTTCTGCGGTCCCGTGGACTTCGAGGGGCCTACTTGCGAAGAGCGGGTCGACAACTGCGCGTCGGTCGACTGCATCGACGGTCAGTGTGTGGACCTCGTTCGCAATTTCGTCTGCGATTGCGAAGAGTCGTGGACGACCGACAGCGAAGGGCTCTGCACGGTGGAGATCGAGGACTGCCAGACCCCGAATGCGTGCATCAACGGTGTCTGTGACGACACCCAAGACAACGTCGTTTGCGCCTGCTTCGCTGGGTATCAGGGCGCCAACTGCAGCGCACCCGTGAACTGCGGACAGCCTCCTGATCCGCCAGAAGACGCGGTCAGAACCTCCCTTACCGGCACCGAGTTCGGGGACGCCGCCACATTCGCCTGCGCGCCCGGCTTTCAAGGTGCGCCTACGACTGTCACGTGCGGGCCCGACGCCACCTGGGGGGTGCCCACGATCGCCTGCATCGATGTGCCCGGCTGTGGGCCGCCGCCGCCCATCCCATACGGTCGGGTGTCGACCCCGCAAGGGACGGACGTCGGCGATTCCGCCTTCTACACCTGCGACTCCGGATTCCATCTCGTCAAGTACGTGACGAATTCTGCCTTGTGCCTCGAGACCGAGGAGTGGGGTGTGTTTTCCGGAGGATGTTTCCTCGTCGGTACGTGTGCGGAGAACCCGTGCGTCTTCGGCGATTGCACGGAACTCGCAGACACGGTTGTCGTATTCGAGTGCTTTTGTGATCCCGGTTGGACGGGGCCACGCTGCGATATGTGAACCCTGCGGGCGCGTAGGGTCGTGTCAGCGGCGCATTAGGGCTCGACGATGAGGTCGTCGTAAAGGACGATCGCCTGCGCCGTGCCGTCGGGGGGCATCTTGTCCCAGCGTGCCTCGAAGAATACATCGACGTGATCGTACCCTTCGGGCACCGCGCCCCAGAGCCTCTCGAAGTCGGCGCGCACCGGGATGTCGAAGGCGACCCACGTGTTGTTCTCGGGTAGCGCGCCGTTGA
>JBATTM010000287.1:0-10619 GCA_049670545.1 Polyangiales bacterium | reverse complement strand
GATCGCCCTGCGCGACCAGATTCGGGAGGCTCGGCTCGAGGACATCCCGCCCCTCGTTGAAGAGATGGAGCGGCTTCAGCAGGTCGCCTACCGTCGGGCGAAGGTGGTCGAGGGGGCCGTCGATAGGCGCTCTCCGTACTTTGGGCGAATGGTGCTCGAGCAGGAGGACCGCAAACGCGAGATTCTCATCGGTCGGAGCACCTTCCTCGACCCCAAGACCGGCGTTCGAATCGTCGACTGGCGCGACGCGCCCGTGAGCCGCGTGTACTACCGGTACGAAGAGGGCGACGACTACGATGAGATTTTCGGCGACCGCGAGGTGGAGGGTGAAGTCCTCGTCCGGCGCAATCTCTCGATCACGTCGGGTAAGCTCCGCCGGATCGGCTCGCCGCAAGGTACGTTCCGGCGGTCTCGCGACGACCTTTGGCGTCGCGTCGCGGATCAATCGACCCGTCTGGCTGGTGGCCAAGGCGCGGCGATGCGGCCCGAAGCACATCATCGGCCCGGTGCGCTCGGCATCGGTGATGAAGACCTCCGCGAAGACAAGCACCTCTCCGAGATCACGGCACTGATCGACCCGCGGCAGTTCGAGCTGATCAGCCATCCGACCTCCGGGCTGGTCGTGATCCAAGGCGGCGCCGGTAGTGGCAAGACGACGATCGGGCTGCACCGCCTCGCGTACCTCGCCTTCCAAGATACCCAACGGTTTCGCGCGGATCAGATGCTGGTGATCGTGTTCAACGATGCCTTGGTCCGATACATCTCGCGGGTGCTGCCGGCTCTCGGGGTCGAGGACGTCCCCGTCCAGACTTTCGAGCGGTGGGCCGAACAACAGCGGCGGCGCCATTTTCCGAAACTCACGACGCGCTATGTCGAAGACACTCCTGCCCACGTCGTCCGCCTCAAGAAGCATCCGGCGATGCTCCGCGCGATCGATCAGTACGTCGCAGAGCTCACCGAACGAGTAGACGGGGAAATCCGAGATGCGGTCGCGCAAGCGGAGGGCGGCGCACGAATCACCAGGGTGTGGCAAGGGTCCAAGGCAGAGCCTCTCGGGGTCCGTCTCGATGTACTCGGGCAGTGGCTTCAGAGCCGGCGTGAAGGCGCGGAAGAAGTCACGGCGGGGATGCGGCACACGGTCGGCCGAATCTGTCAGCGCTGGTCGACTCGTGTGTCTGACGTGGTCACCGCGTGGGCGGATGTGCTGACCGACAAGCAGCGCCTGCTCAGCACGTTCGCAAAGTGGGCGCCCGAGGCCCTCACCGAGCGTGAGATCGGTTGGGTGCACTCGTGGTGTAGTCGTGCGTCGACTCGGACGTTGATGGCGTACGAAGACGCGATCGACGAGGATGACGACGAACGCAGCGATAGGAGCGTGGGCGCCGACGGAGAGCACGATGACGAGCCTCCTGAACTCGACCGCGAGGACGACGCGCTTCTCCTTCGGCTCTACCAAGTGATGCGCGGGCCGCTGTTCGGACGGCGAGCGCCCCTGCGTTACGAGCACATCTTCGTCGACGAGGCGCAGGACATGAGCCCCGTCGAACTCTCGGTCGTGCTGGACACATCAACCTCGCAGCAAAGCGTCACCCTCGCAGGGGATATCGCGCAGAAGCTCCATCTCGACAACGGGTTCAGCGATTGGCGTCACGTCCTCGAGCAGTTGAAGCTCGACCACGTCGAGATCGAGCCCCTCAAGTTGGCGTACCGCTCGACTCATGAAATCCTCGAGTTCGCGACTGAAGTGCTCGGGCCCTTGCGAAACGAAGTGTCCGGCGAAGCCACCCGCTACGGAGCACCTGTCGAGCTCTTCCAGTTCGGAGGCAGCGGGGAGGCCGTCGGCTTCCTGTCGGAGGCCCTTCGCAATTTGGTGAGCTCCGAGCCCCTGTCCTCGGTCGCGGTCATTGCGCGATACCCTGAACAGGCCGATCTCTATTACAAAGGCCTGCGCCACGGGGAGGTCCCGAATCTTCGCCGCGTGGCCGATCAAGACTTCCTGTTCCGCCCAGGGGTGGACGTCACCGATGTCCGGCAGGTCAAAGGTCTCGAATTCGACTACGTGGTGATCGTCGAATGCAATGCCTCGACGTTCTCCGCCGACGACGAGACTCGGCACCTGCTTCACATCGCCGCGACCCGGGCGGCCCATCAATTGTGGGTGTTCTCGACAGGGACGCCTTCGCTGCTCCTTCCGGAGTCCCTGGTCAAGGCCTCGGGCTGAGCAGGAACACCCTGAACGGGGAGAGTTGCAGATCCGTGGATCGTGTGTATGATCACGAGTGTAGCGGCAGGTTGCGGCCTACACCGGGGTCTCCAGAGTAGATCGAGCAACCGCACCGCGAAGGGGAGAGACTGAACACGAAGAAACCGTGTAGTCCAACGAACCGCCCACCCAAACCACATCCAGGCATGGCTGAATCTGCGCTCCAAGAAACGGAAGCTGACGCCGCGGAAACTACACCCGCGGAAGAGCAAGCGCCCACATGGCGAGAGCCCACCACCCAGGTGGCGACCAAGCTCGCGTCGATGAGCGATCGCGCGATTCAGCGCGTGACGGGCGGCAATGCGTTCCTTCGTGGGCGCCTCTACGCGCGCCGCAAAGCCGTCGAGAATCTCGATGAGCAGGAGCACTCCGTCAGCGGTGAAATTTCCGTGCGAACCGCCGACGAGCCCTACCGTACGACCGCGAAGTACGACGACGAGGGTGACTCCTGGGAGTCGAACTGCACGTGCCCGGGGTGGCGGGGTCCGACGGGTCATTGCAAGCACGTGGCGGCGCTGATGGTCGCACTCCGCGACGAGGTGCGCCCGCCGCGCGTCAAGCAGGAGCCTCAGCAGAAGAAAAAGAAGAAGAAGACCGAGCCGATTCATGTGCCGGGCACCGTATCGGTTGGAGGCAAGCGAAGGCGCTCCCGACGCCGGCGAAGGGCCGGGAACGGAGAGGGCGGTACGCTCGAAGTCCTGTCGCCGCGCGAGCTCCAGTCTGGACGGGGCGAGTCGCGCGGGCCGTTGGACGCATGGTTGCCACCGGATGCACTCGCCCGGCCATACGATTTCGAATACCGAATGACCGTGCGGCCTGCATCGATCACCGTGACCCCGGTCCTCGCGGGTTCCCGCAGCGCGGTGCCGATCAACGACGCACTCGGCTCATTCAACATGGTGTCGATCGACGAGCGGCCACTGTTTCGCGCCCTCGGTCGCAATGCGAATCGCGGGCAGGCCACCACGGCGGAGCTTCGCGGTGAGGACGCAGCAGAGGTCCTCGAAATGCTAAGCGACCGCCGCGTGCTGCTAGAGCCCGCGTCGATGGAGCTTCGGTTCGCGAATGAAGCACTAAAGCCGAAGATCGAGCTCGACCCGGCGACCGGCAATAGCCTTCGCGTGCGAGTGGTGTTCGGGCTCGAGAGCAGCGGCCGGCGCTTCGCCCTTTCGAGCGGTGCATGGTTCGAAGGCACGCCTGGCTGGCAGATCGACACCACCGAGGGCGTCGCTAGGCCCGTCAGTGAGCTCGTCACGCCCGCGTGGCTGCAGCGCCTCTATCGCTCGCCCGCGATGGTGCAGTCGCTCGAGGATCTTCCCTCGCTTCTGGGTGAGTACATCCCGCGAATCGCTGCGTCGCTTGGCGCCGAGCTTCCTGACCTGAGCTCCGTGGCCGACCTGGTGGACGCGCAGCCGCACTTCGAGCTCAAAGCGAACGGTGACATCATCGATGCGAGTGCGCAGCTGGTGGTTCGATACGAAGACCAAGAGTTCGAAGTGCCGCCCGATGATTTCCCTTCGCCGCTCGCCTTCCTTCCACCCAAGGGTGGCAAGGCACGGCCCCGAGTCGTGCGGCGTGACGTGGGCGCCGAGATGGCTGGCATTCAGGCGCTGATGAATTTGGGCTTCGAGGTCTCGGAGTCAGGCGACGCGCTGGTCGTCCAGGGCGACAGCGCGATCAACTTTTGGACCACGGGCATCGGTGAGCTCCCCGAAGAGTGGGATCGTTTCGTGCCGGACGACTTGGTCGACGTGACGATTCGAGATGAGTCGGTGACCCCACAGATGCGGGTTTCGAGCGGCGTCGATTGGCTCAACCTGGACATGACGTTCGAATCCGGTGGAGCCGTCGTCCGCGAAGAGGAGCTTCGCGCGTGCCTCGAACACGGCCGGCGTCTCGTCCGTCTCGAAGACGGAACGTTCGCGCCGGTGGACCCCGACAAGGTAGGCGACGTCCTGACGCGCATGGCCGAGCTCTATGCGACGTCCGGTGCGCACGAGAAGCTTCCGCTCTCCCAGGCTGGGCGCGTCCAAGATCTCCTCAAGATGGTTTCGAACGCCAAGGTGTCTGCATCGGCCAAGACCCTCTTCAAGAAGATCGGTGACATCGACGAAATCCCGAACGTCGCCAAGCCGAGGACACTCAAGGCAACCCTTCGCCCCTATCAGAAGGAGGGTTTCAACTGGCTCGTGTTCCTGCACGAGATCAACAGCGGCGGCATCCTCGCCGACGACATGGGGCTCGGCAAGACCCTCCAGGCCATCGCGCTGCTGCTCTGGGCCAAGGGGAAGTACAAGCGCAAGCTCAACCTGGTGGTGGCGCCGACGTCGGTCGTGCCGAACTGGGAGCGTGAGATCAGCAAGTTCGCCCCGGGGCTCACGACGGTGGTCTGGCAAGGACCCAACCGCGCGCAACGACGTCAAGAGCTCGACAAGGCCGACGTGATGATCACGAGCTACGCCCTGCTTCGCCGCGATGAGGAGTTGTTGCAGGAGCTCGACCTTCGATACGTGATTCTCGATGAGGCGCAGCACATCAAGAACCCGATGAGCCACACCGCCCGTGCAGCGAAGAAGATTCGCAGCGAACGGCGTCTGGCTCTCACAGGCACACCGATCGAGAATCGACTCAGCGAGTTGTGGAGCATCTTCGACTTCGTGTCGCCGGGCTTGCTCGGCCAGCTCAAGCAGTTCGAGGAGCGGATCGCCCGACCGATCGACCGCGGCGACATGGACACGGCGCAGCGGCTCCGCGCGACGATCAAGCCATTCGTCATGCGACGCATCAAACGGGACGTGGCCGCGGATCTCCCCGAGAAGATCGAGCAAGAGATGATCGTCCCACTCGCCGAGGAACAGTCCAAACTGTACAAACAGATTCTCCGCCAGGTGCGCAAGAGCGTCATGAGCGAAGTCGAGAAGCAAGGAGTGAGCCGCGCGCAGATCCAGATCCTCGCGGCGCTTACGCGTCTGCGGCAGGTCGCATGTGACCCGCGCTTGATGAAGCTCCCCGATACCGATTTCACCGCCACTGAGAGTGGGAAGCTCGGAGCGCTTCGCGAGATCATCAGCGAAGCCGTCGATGGCGGGCACCGCGTCTTGGTCTTCAGTCAGTTTGTCGAGATGCTCAATCACATCCGCGCAGCACTCGATGAAGATGGCGTGACCTACGAGTACCTCGACGGGTCGACCAAAGATCGAATCGAGCGTGTCGATCGCTTCAACGAAGACGAGTCGGTGCCTGTGTTCCTGATTTCACTCAAGGCGGGCGGCACCGGGCTCAACCTGACGGGTGCTGACACCGTCGTTCACTTCGACCCGTGGTGGAATCCCGCCGTCGAAGACCAGGCCACCGATCGCGCGCACCGCATCGGTCAAACCAAGAACGTCAACGTCTACAAACTGATCGCGGAGGGCACGGTCGAAGAAAAGATCCTCGCCCTGTCCGCCAAGAAGCGAGAACTCGTGTCCAACGTCCTCTCGAGCGAAGGCAGCCCCCTCAAGGGCCTCACCAAAGCCGACGTCGAAAACCTCTTCAGCGAATAAAAGGGGACAGTCCCCTTTTCGCGGGGGTTAATTCAGAAATTCACGGCGACGTGATCTCGATGTCACGTCCCTGTAGTCTGCGTCGGGCATTCAAGATGAGCGTGAGAGTTGCGCATATCACCGATTCGCATCTGTTGGAGTCTGACCACGCGCGTCGCTCGGGGCGGCATCGTTTTCGGATGAACTTCCTGAAGGAGCTCGGATGCGCGCTCTTGATAGGTCTGCATCACCAAGTGTTTCCCCACTCCGTTTCGGTCGGGACCTGGTGGGACGGCCTTCGCGACTACACCACAATGCTCTCGTTGCTCCGCGACAACCCAGAGGTCTTCGCCTTCCATGGGCACATTCACAAGGAAGTCACCCGCCCGGTCAGGCCGAACGCGCACCCTCAGGTCTTCTGTGCCCGCGCCACGGTCGACAGCGATGTTCTCTATCGGCACTACGAAGTCGACAGTCGCATCATCGTGCCGATCGAGTCACGCCCTGGTGCCGTTTGCGTCGAGGGGCCCGGGCTCCCGGTCGCTGCAGAATGAGGCGGCGCCCGACGCGTCGGTCCGCAAAAAGATGTCGCTCAAGTCCCTTGGGTACCCCGCGCTCCTAGAGAACGTCTGGGTGTAGCTGAGCGTACGTTGGAAGGGATCGGAGAACCCGATGAGGGTAGCGTTCTTTCTTCGAAGTCCAGGGCTCTGCATGCAGCCTGCAACAGCGACAGCGCCTGGCCGTAGCTGTAGACCACCACGCGGTGGTGTCCGTGCATCCGCTCGATGAGCGCGAGTGCACGAGCCGCATGCCCCCGTCCTTCACCCGCTACTCCGTAGTACAAAGTTCTCCATGCTGTTTCCTCCCACTACGAACCTAGGCTCGCCGTGCGAACGTGGGGTGTCACTCCTGTAACAACCCCGTGGAGATCGTCGGAACGTGAGGTGGATTACTTCTTTCGGCGGCGCTTGTCCCAGCGCTTCGCCCAACGGTCGAGTTTGATGAGGCGATCCACCAGAGAGTCGCCGTCGTTGGTGAGCGCGTATCCCTCGTCTGTTTTCTTCACGAAGCCGAGCTTGCGAAGTTCGCCGAGGCGCGTGTTCAACACACTCGGTGACACGCCGTCGCATGCCTTCCGAAGGCTTCGAAAAGTCGCCGGGCCTTCCTGTAATTCCCAAATGATTCTAAGGCTCCAGCGGCGTCCCAGGCTGTCGAGCAAGACCATGATCGGACGTGTCTTCGCGGGCTTCGACATGTTCAGAGTCAATAGCGTAGCGAGCAGGCTCGCGCCAATGCTACGGAAAAAATAGCGCCCAAAAGTTGCGCGAACGCTACTGAAACAGTAGCATTAGAAATCGGGAAACCATGACAGATGACCTCCAACACCAATCCGGATCAAAGTTGACTCGCTCCATGCGAGCCGCCGCCATGCGCCGACGACGCAGGGCGTCGATCGATCCTGCGAGCGACTGGGAGGTCATCGCGCTGCGCCGCCGGGGTCTGGCCGGGTTGTGGAGCGCGCGGGTGGCACTCGTGGTGTCCATGCCGTTCGCGGTGACCGCATGGGCTGGCGGTACCGAGGCCGCGTGGCTCACGTTCGTGCTATTGCCCGTCGTTGGCGCGTTCTTCGCCGGAGCGCTCTTCGGGGCAGGGATCCTCGACACGCAGCGCGTGACGGATGCCTCCTTGGCCGGCCGGCACGGCGTGTTGGTCACCCTGGCAGCCTATGTCCTGTTTTCTTTGGAGGTGGCCGCGATGAGCAGCTCGCCTCTCCATGCGGGGTTCGACTACTTCATGGGGAGCATCTTGCTCACGGGTTGGCTCGCGCTGCCGGTTGGCTTCTTCGCGGGGGTGATGGCCTTCCGTGCACGAGAAGGCGCCGCGAAATACGTCTCGTTTGCCCGACGCAACACCGCCCTGGCCGCAGAGATCGCTCGCTAAGACGATGGGTCTCGACTAGCTCCGCACGGCGGTTCGCGGTTCGACTCAGGTGCCCATCATCTTCGCCGCGCGCGTCGCGATCTCGTCTGGCGTGAGATCTTCGATATGCGACGCGACGCTCCATCGGTGGCCGAATGGATCGACGAACTGGCCTGCTCGGTCGCCGTAGAACTGGTCTTCCACGGGACGGCTGCTCTCTGCGCCGGCTTCGATCGCACGCGCATGGACTGCATCGACGTCGCTGACGTACACGCCAATCGTCACGGGGGTGCCCCCGACCGACTTGGGCCCGAGGATGCCCATGTCGGGGTACTCGTCGGACAGCATGATCACCGCGTCCCCGATCATGATTTCCGCGTGGCCGATCGTACCCCCAGGCGCTGGGATTCGCAGTCGCTCCGTCGCGCCGAACACGTGTGCGTAGAACTCGATGGCCGCGCTTGCCCCGTCGACGCAGAGGTATGGGGTCACGCGGGGGTAGTGGGTTGGAATCGGGTCGATCGCTGTCATGAGAGCCTCCGCCCGTGGGAGAATACGAGAGAACCTGCGGGCAGCGCCAGGGTACGTTTCAGCGTCACCCACTCGTTTCGATCGATGCGTCGCGCCGAAACTCGAGACACTGTGGACTCCCTCTCTCGAAATCGCGACAGGTTGTGCCACGGTCTTCGTAGATCCGGCAGGCATTCTTGGATGCGTCCGTACCCAAGTGTACACATGCCCCGCTTGGATCCGTGGCAAAGGCGACCATGCCGAAATGCCCAGGCTGGACTGCCCCCGCGATGTCGTCACGGCCCGCGGCCCGCCACCGAACCAGGTCTTCCGGGGGGATGAGGATTCGCCCGTCGAAGCCCGTTCGACAACATGCGCCGCACGTCAGGCAGTCGAGCTCGGGTGGCATCGGCTGAGCCTACCGCCGAACCGCGCGCAGGTCATCCGAGTGGACTTTGCGCCTGATGCGTGATCTAGTCTTCGCCATGTGGTTGCGATGCTTGTGCGCGTTTGCCCTCATGGCAGGGTGCAAATCCTCACACGAACCGAGCGTCGAGCTTCCGAACGTCAAACCCGATGACGTCGTCGTGTCGTGGGGGATGATCGGCCGTGGGCAGGCACGCGATACGATGTACATGGCGATCCACGGGAACCGAAACATGGTGCTCGTCACCAAGCGGCCCAACGGCACCATGGCGAGCGTGGAGCGCATGCTTCCTGCCGACCAATACGCGGAGCTCGTACGAAACCTTCGACAGCTCGATTGCTGCTCTCTCTCGTCGGCGCACGAGACTCCCCCGACGCCAGTCGAATCGAAGCCCGAGCTGGGGATCGATTTCGGGGACATGAAATGCCAAGTCTCACTGTGGGACAGCGAATGGCGCGAGGGCCGCGCGCGAGAGTGCGGCTTCGCAGTGGCCGCCATCCACGGGCGTGGTTTCGTGCCCGACCCTCCGTCGGGGCAATAGCCGCCTAGCGCGGATCGAGCATTTGGGTATGCTCGCGCGCCATGGCCGAGAAGTTGTATTGCGCGCACTGTGACCTCGAGTTCGAGCCCGAAGGCGCCGACCGAAAGCCGCGATGTCCTAACTGCATGCGCCAAGGCGGTGTGAAGCCCGTAGGCGTCCAGACGGAGCCGGCGGGCGCCAACACGAAGAGGCTCTTGGGCCTGTCCTTGGTTTTGATCGCAGGGATGGTCGCATACGCCGCGTATCGTGCCTCCGAGATCTCGCTCGAGGAAACCCCGCCCCTTCGACCCCTCGAGTCGAGGGAACTCGCTGCATATCTCGAGCGCGATCAGATTTCCGTCGGTCGCTTCGACGGGATGTTCGTCCTGACAGGTCAGGGAGACTGGCCACAGGAGCCCACGGCGCTCGCCGCTTCCATCCACGACAAGGCCGAGCGCTGGGGCCTAGACCGGCCGCTCTCGAGAGACGCGTGGATCGCCGACGAGGCTCTCGGGGCGCTGCAATCAGGCGATGCAACCCGTGTCTATCCGCTCGAGTCCGCGGTCGCGATGACGGCCCTCCTTCGGGAGCAGGGAGTGCGGGCCATGGTCGTCGAGACCTGGGACCTTGGTGAGCAGTCTCCGCCGGATCCCTCAGGAAGGTTTGGCTATTTCTTGGTGGCGACGTTCGATGGTGACGCCCAAGACCCGTCGGCATACTTCGATCCGTGGGGCGGACGGAAGTCGGTCAGTCCCCGCCAGAGCCGAGTGATGCGCGACACGGAGGTGCTCGCGGCGGCCCTCGGTACCGATGCGATCCGAACGTTCGTGAAATCGGGCGATGGGGCTCAGTCGCTCCCGCTCGTCGAAACCGCCCTGCTGCTCGACCCTGTGTCTCCGTCCCTCCGCGGGGTGCACGGGACTGTGCTGCTCGAGACTGGTGGCGTCGCTGCGGGTACGGACGAGCTCGACGCCGCACGAGAGCTTCGACCCGACGGGCCTCGTGAGCTCAACCTGGTTCAGCTCTTGCTCGCGAAGGCGGCCATGCTCCAGATGTCAGGGCAGGAAGCCGCGGCGGAGACTCAGCTCAATGCCGCGAGCCAAACGATCGATTCGGTCATTTCGCAAGCGCCCCGGTACAGCCGAGCCTACATGGCCCGGGCGATGTTGCACTTTGGCATCAACGAGCCAGAGCGAGCGCGCGATGCACTCGAGATCGCCCAGTCGCTGACCCCCTCGTCCGCGGTACTCTGGTCACTGTGGGCGCAGTACTATCTCGCGCTTGGCGACACGGATTCCGCCGCAGCCCGCGCACGACGGGCGGTCGAGCTCGACCCTGACAATTGGCAACAACGAGTCCAGGTCGCTCGAGTCCTGGTGGAGGCGGGCGACACGGAGGCGGCAGAGGCCCAGGTTGACGCCGCGATCGCGCTTGTCCCACCCGCGAAACAGGAGG
>JBATTM010000286.1:0-4580 GCA_049670545.1 Polyangiales bacterium | reverse complement strand
GAGTACCAGCCGTGCGGCTGCACCACGCGGGTCGGGCGCAGCGGCGACAGCGGGCTCGGATACCCTCTCAGCAGGCGCGTCGGCCGCGCCGTTCTGGGCGGGTGCGGCGTGCAGATCGTGGCCACAGACATGGCAGAAACGAAAGTTCTCAGGAACGCTGGCGCCGCAGTTTGAACAAGGCGACGTATCTTCTGCGAGTGGTGACAACTCGGGCGGAAGAGCATCCGCCTCGGTCACAGCCTGAACCACCGGCTGCATCGGTGACGGGTCGGGTTCCGGCTCAGGCACCAAATGCTCCGCGGCGACGGCCTCGGCAGCCTGCATTCGCTGCGGCGGCTTCGTGCCGGTCCCCCCGGAGGAGCTGCCGCTCGAGGGCGACGGCGCTGAGAAAGACCTCGGCTTCGAGGATTCGCGAGGCAGCTCTGCCCCACACCCAAGGCAGAACTTGTAGTGGTCTTGGTTGTCCTTGGCGCATCGTGAGCAAACGATCACGCGGTCACCTCCACTCGGAGCATGCTCTTCCCGAGGAACATGTAGTCCCCGTGATTGAGCTCACGTTCTCCACGAACGCGAACATACGTGCCGTTCTGAGACCCGGCATCGATCAGCTGCAGCACGTCGGCCGACATCTCGAGCCTCGCGTGTCTAGGGGACATGTGCACGTCGCTTGGGAAATTCATGTCGCAGTCTTCTCTCCCGATCTCGATCGAGTTCTCGTTGGCACAGCAAACCATGCCATCGATCCCCCCCTCGAGGATCTGGGTGATGCGGAAGGCGCTCGGGCGCCGCGGAGACGAGTAGAAATACGTTTGGTCTGCCTCGGGGCCTGACGTGTCCTTCGGAGTGGCGTCCACGCGGAACACCTGCTGACCACACATGAAGTAGTCGCCAATTTGTATCGGGGTAGAGCCACGTTGCCGAATGTAGATCCCGTTGAGGCTTCCTTCGTCACGAACGCTGAGTCTGTCCCCGCGATAGAGGAAGTTGGCGTGGATCGGGCTGAGCCAGTTGTCCCCCGGAAACGGGATTTGGTCGGCCTCTCTTCCCGCGACGTGCTCAGTCGCCTGCAGCAGGTAACTGAGGCCCTCGCCCATGGCCTCGTCACCCCGCACGACGATCAGGCGGGCCTTTCCAGGCATCTGCATCGCGCCAAAGTATCGGGTCTCGAGGGTCTGAGCCTCTTCCGGCACCGTCGCCCCACACGCTCCGCAGAATTTGTGGCCAGACGGAACGGGACTAGCGCATTCCGTGCAGACGTAATTGCGAGCTTGCTCCATGCACCCGATCCCCTCTCGCCGCCTTCCGAAGAAAGCGAACCTGAGGGCAGTTGTAGGCCATCGAAACACCCCCCGTCAATGCGCGCAGCTTTCGCCTCAAACGGGGGCTGAGGGCCGCCGAGACTGCCACTGGCGACGGAGCGAGGCATAGGCTTCTCCAAGGGATTCCTGAAAAAAACGTTCGACGGCGGGTGCTTGCGCGTCAACGTCGCTCATCGCCGCAATGCCAGATATCGGTAGGCGAAGAGCCTGGAAGCCGAAGCCCGGTTCGGTGCGCACGAAAAGCTCACCCTGATCGCCATCGAGGGTGAAACCCAGCTCGATCGTCCGCGGCGACTCCCCCTCCCGACTGCTGAGCCGAATCTTCACGCAGGTCTCCAGTGTAGCCGGATTCGATCGCACCGCGCCGGCGCCCTGCGTTCGGCGTGAGATGTAGCCGAGCATCTCGTGCACGTTGCTCATGGTGCGATCGAGCTCGCCGAGCACGGCTTGATTCGGAGTCGGCGGGAAGTCACGCCCGTGCCCGGGAGTGAACCCCTGCCTCGCAAGCCAGTCAGCCACTTCGCCGGCCGTGGCACCGGCCAAGGGAAGTGTCTTGAGGAGTTGCGCGTCCGCGTCCAGCAGGACCAGTGTGTACGCGCGAATCCGGATTCCGAGGGTTGAGCCAGGCGTTTCTCGCGCGACCGCCAGCGTGCACGGTTCATCCAACCATTCGAGCTGCGCACCTGGAGACGCGATCACGGCCGAACCTCGCGACACGGCGTTGGCTGCGGTGCGCCACTCGCCAGGGGTCGTGGCGCCCACTCGGTCCCAACGTTCTCCACAGCCCTTGATGTGCACCATCGATTCGACTCCCGAACCCGTACCCGGAGAATACCTCGGCGCGGCACCCAAGACCAACCTTGCCTGTCCTCGCCCGGCGACTACCCTCTGGCCGATGAACGTACTCGCCGGAGCCGTACTCGAGCGTCCCCCAGGCCCCAAGTACGTCTCCGCGCTTCGATACGCCGAGCTCGCACTCGCCGACCCGCTACCCAAGGCGTCGACGCTCGCGCGCTGGCGCAAGGAGCTTCCCGACGGCTTCGAGCTTGCGCTACGTACGCCCGAACGTGCCTGGATGTCAGCCGAAGGTGCCCTCCGACCCGGGGCGGAGCTCACCCAAGGCTTGAAGTGGCTTGCAAACGCGGTGGATGCCCTCCAGCCCAGGTTGGTTGTGCTCCCGACGCAGGCCACGATCACGACTGGTGCGCGCGATCGGGACCGACTTCGGGCGTACATGGAGCAACTTCGCGCGATCGAAGGCACGAAGATCGTGTGGCGCCCGCGGGGGCTTTGGGAGCCGGACGCCGTGCAGCGTATGGCGAACACGCTTGGCGTCATCGGTGGATTCGACGGCATCGACGACCCCGTCCCCTCATCTTCCACGATCTACGTATCGCTACAGGCGGAGGGAATGCGGCGCTCGTTCTCTCACGCTCAGCTGCTCGACCTGCTCGACAAGATTACTGCCACCGATCCCGATGCCGCGTTCGTGTCGATCGAATCGGCACAGTCGGTTCGCGAGGCGCAGCTCTTGCAAGGGCTGGTCGTGGGCGTCCCGTGAAACTGAAGGTCGAACGTGTGGACCAGCCCGAGCCGGGGCTCTTGTGCTTCACAGTTCGCGCGGACCGCCGGAATCGTGCCCTGTTGATCTCTCTCCTGCCTGGAGCTCTGGGCGTAGGGCTCCTGGACGAACGACCGCGAGGCAATACGGCTACCGAACCGGTGTCCCAGCTCCGTCGACACCTTGCCGGGGCGACCATCGAACGGGTCGAGATGAGCAATCGGTTCGTCCGAATCACGTCCTCCAGGTTGGGTTCCAACAGCACGCTGATATGCGCGCCACGAAAGCCAGCGGGATCGTGGTGGCTTCTGGGCGCGGAGGACACGATCACGGTCCGTTCGTCCGGCGCCCGCGCCGTCACGCTGGACGAGGAAGGATTCCTCCGTGCGCTGACGGTCGAGCAGCTCGAAGCGGGGGGCTCACACGTGCATGCTGCACACGCAGCGGCGAGCTCTGCACGAAACGCGCGTGTGATCGATCACGCGGTGAAGCGACTCAGGAAGAAGCGCGCCGCGATCGAGGGGGATCTCGAGCGGGCCCGACAGGCGGATCGTTTGCACGAACAGGCGACTCTGATTCTCGCCTATGCATCTGAAATTGCAGCTAATTCCGGATATTTCGATGCAACGACATGGGCCGACCCGCCCGAGCTGATCCGAATCGCTTTGGATCCATCGAAGACTGCACCGCAAAACGCGGAAGCTCTTTTTCGCAAGTCGAAGCGCTTGAAGCGAGGGCTCGAAGTCGCCCCGGGACGTCTGGGAAAAGTGGACGCACAGCTCGGGCAACTTGCCGAACTGCGGCAGCGCGCCTCGGAGACATCGATCGACCAGATCGCGAACGCGCTCTCGAAGCTCGGCATCGGTAGCG
Source organism: Polyangiales bacterium (assembly GCA_049670545.1). GTDB lineage: Bacteria > Myxococcota_A > Polyangia > Polyangiales > Houyiibacteriaceae > SG8-38. Next base: position 830 of record JBATTM010000286.1, on the reverse strand, counting down.
CGGCGGCGCGAGACGTTGGGAGCAAGCGGCGACGCCCCGGTGCGCGCAGACCCTATCGAGAGTTCGTCACGAACGACGATAGCGCGATCTTCGTTGGCCGGAGCGCCACGGACAACGACCGCCTCACCTTGCGCGTGGCCCGGCCACACGACTTGTGGCTACACGCGCGCGGCGTCACGGGAGCCCATGTTGTCGTTCCACTCGGGAAGGGGAAGTCTTGTGAGCCGGGCGCCCTGGTCGACGCCGCGACCTTGGCCGCACACTTCAGCGATCTGCGTGGCGAGGCGATCGTCGACGTCTTGTACACACCGCGGCGTTTCGTTCACAAGCGAAGAGGCAGCGCGGTGGGTTCCGTGTCCCTCGAGCGGGAAAAGGTGATCTCGGTGCGCGTCGAAGAGGGGAGACTTGCCCGATTGCTCGCGTCTGAGCGGAAGCCTTAAACGCCAACGTCCCGACCGATGCGGTCAGGACGCCGGCAGACGAACACCCCTCTGTTCGAAGAGGGACCGTCACGACAGACTGCGCGAAGGCCCCGAAACCGGGGCCTCAGGCCAGGGGCCACCCGGAGGTGACCCCTTGGTTGACCCGAAGGTCGACCCAACGAAGAGCGCTATTTCTTTTTGCGCGTGGCGCGCTTCTTCGTGGCGCGCTTCTTCGTGGCGCGCTTCTTCGTGGCACGCTTCTTCGTGGCGCGCTTCTTGGTTGCGCGCTTCTTCGTGGCGCGCTTCTTGGTTGCGCGCTTCTTCGTGGCGCGCTTCTTCGTTGCGCGCTTCTTCGTGGCGCGCTTTTTGGTTGCGCGCTTCTTCGTTGCGCGCTTTTTGGTTGCGCGC
>JBATTM010000285.1:0-4446 GCA_049670545.1 Polyangiales bacterium | reverse complement strand
GCCGCCAGCGTCGACCGGCAGCTCCGTCCGGCGACGCAGGTCATCTCGGGAGCGGGTGGGCAGGTCGTCGCGCTCTTCGGCCCAGAGCACGGTTTCACGGGAGCCGCGCAAGACATGATCGGCGTTGGCAGTGCACGAGGTGAGCGAATCCCCGTGCACTCTCTCTACGGGGAGACCGAAGCCGATCTCCATCCGCGGCCTGAGTGGTTCGAAGGGCTCGATGTCGTCGTGATCGACCTCCAAGACGTCGGTTCTCGATACTACACGTACGTGTGGACCGCTGCGCTCATGTTACGCGCAGCTGCCGCTGCAGGGGTGGAGGTCGTCGTCCTGGATCGCCCCAATCCACTCGGCGGTGTGCGAGTCGAAGGTGCGCCCCAGCGTGAGGGCTACTCGTCGTTCGTGGGCCTCTATCCGGTCGCCGTCCGGCATGGGCTTACGATAGGGGAGTTGCTTGCCTGGGTGCGAAACCAGGAAGGCATCGAGCGCGACGCCCTCCGCGTGGTTCCGATGCGAGGCTGGCAGCGCGCGATGACCTGGGACCAAACCGGGCTTCCGTGGGTGATGCCGTCCCCGAACATGCCAACGCCCGACACCTCGCTCGTATATCCCGGCGGTTGCCTCATCGAAGGCACCACGCTGTCGGAAGGTCGCGGCACCACCCGCCCGTTCGAGCTGTGGGGTGGCCCGGGGATGCGCCTCGAAGCCCTGCAGGATCTCGAACTCCCTGGCGCGGTGCTCAGGGAGGTCGAGTTCACGCCGATGTTTCAAAAACATGCGCGAGTGTCATGCCGTGGAGTCCAGGTTCATGTCACCGATGGGTGGGTCTTTCGACCGTATGAAGCCTATCTTCGAATGCTCGGTGCTGTGTTGCCGACCATCGCACCGACGGAGCGGTGGCGCACCGAGGTCTATGAGTTCGTCTCTGATCGCCCGGCGATCGACTTGCTCACCGGCGGCCCCGAGTTTCGAGAGGCCGCGGACCACGGTGGGGGAGTCGCGGAAGTCGTGGCGGCCGAAATCGGCGGCGCCGCCCAGTTCGATGAAGAGCGGCGTTCGTGTTGGCTCTACGAAAAGTGACGGTAGCCCATGCCATCAAACTCGATGGTGTCGCCCCGATCATCGATCGCGCGTACGCCTCGTCCGCGCGTGATCTCTCCGATCGCGGTCGCAGATGACGGAACGCTCGCGCCGGGCCGGGCACAGAAGAGAATCTCGTAGTCTTCTCCTGCAGTCAGCGCGAGTCTGGCTGCATCGAGCCCCCGCGCCCGACAGGTTTCCGCATAGCCTTCATCGTAAGGAAGGCTGCCGACTCGAATCACCGCGCCGACGGAGGATGCATCACACAGGTGAGCTAGGTCCTGTAGGCAGCCATCCGAGACATCGATAGCTGCCGTCGCCACGTCGGCCAGTCTCGTCACGAAGTCGCCGTGCGTCGGGGGCTTGCGCCAGCGGTCGATGAACGGGTCGGCCGTGGTTTTCTTCGAGCCGGCGCTTTCGAGCGCGGCAAGCCCAAGCCCTGCGGACCCCAAGGTCCCTGTCACGTAAATCGAGTCGCCGACCGCGGCGCCGCTTCGAGACAGTGGTTGCTCGACCAGCTCTCCCAGCACCGTGGTCGTGATCGTCAGGGCGGGGGCTTGGCTCAAGTTTCCACCGGCGATCCGGGCCCCGCTTGCCCGAGCTCCTGCATCGGCTCCCTCGATGATCGCGCGAAAATCGGAGTCTTCGAACGCGCTTGGGAATGTCAGCGCGATGACGGCGACGCTGGGTCTCGCCCCCATCGCCCAGACGTCACTCGCAGCCGCGATCACGGCGCGTCTCCCGAGCGCTTCGTACGAAAGCATGTTCGATCGAAAGTGCACGCCCTCGACCTGCGCATCCACCGTCACGACGGTCGCTCTCTCACCGGCCTCGAGAACGGCTCCATCGTCGCCGACCCCGATCAGGACTCCGGAGGCGTGATCGTTCCTGTCTTTCGAGAGGTCAAAACGCGACGTGAGCCATTGAATCTTCGAGAACTCGTCATCCATGAGCGTCGGCCGCCGGCAACGTGATGACGAATACTGTGCCTTCGTCGACGACGCTGGTCACCTCGATTCTTCCGTCGTGCGCGTCCACCAACTGCTTGGCAATCGACAGTCCAAGCCCTGCGCCCCCGTGCTCTCGCGTCGTGCCTCCGTCGATCTGATAGAACGCGTCGAAAATTCGGGCGACTTTGTCTGCTTCGATGCCCCGCCCCGAGTCTCGTACCTCCAACACGACCGCGGGCGTTCGCGTGGAGAACAGCTCGGCGCCAATGCCGCCCCCAGGGCCCATTTCGAGGCTCCCCGGAGTTGCTCGCAAGGCGATCTCGCCACCTTCGGGAGTGAACTTCACCGCGTTCTCCGCGAGGTTGAGAATGATCTGCCGCAACCGGACCGGATCCCCGTGGAGCTTGGGCGTATCGTCAGCGATGTCGATGTCCAGTCGAATGTTGTTTCGATTCGCAGCTGGGACGATCGTCGAGCCCACGTCGGACAACAGAGCCTTTGGGTCGACCGCCTCCTTGTGCAGCTTCATCGTATCGGCCTCGAGTCGACCGAGGTCGAGGAGACGACTGATCAGCCCGAGCAACTGGTCGGCCTTGAGGCGAATGGTTCCGAGGAACTCGCCTTGTCCATCACTCACGGCGCCAGCGGCACCGCTTTCGAGCATCTCGGTGTACCCGATGATCGACGTGAGCGGTGTACGAAGCTCGTGACTCACAGTGGCAAGAAAACTAGATTTCAACTTGTCGAGCTCTTTGAGCTCATCGAAGGAGGTCTTTAGCCGTTCGTTCTTCTCGGCGAGCTCGCGATAGTTCTCGCGAACGCTCGCGACCTGCATCGTCGACGCCAGCTGTGCGCGATGACCCGAGAACACGAGCACGTCGAGGATTCCACGAAGGTGAGCAGCGAGTTTTTCGGCGACGTCTTCGGCGACCCGCGGCATCGTTGCAAAGTGGGCGAGGGCGGTTTCCTCATCGAACGATGGGTCCGCCAATCGCAGCGAGGCCGGTGCCTTTCGGGTTTCGGAGGGAACGTAGGGTCCAAGAATGAAACGTCCGACCACCCGGCCTTGATACGTCAATGGCGCTGCGTAATAAGCGGCACCTGTGAAACAAGCGTGAACGATGGGTCGGTCCGCGGGCTCCAGCGCCCTGACCTCGCCAACCGTCCGGTCACACGCGCGTTCGCCCGTGGGGAGTGTATTCAGATAGCTGCAGAGCGGGCGATCTTGGTGAACGTCTGCGAGGAGCTCGCCGTCCACCGAGATCACACGGACGGGCAGCCCAAACAAGGAAAAGAACGACTTGCACACCGTCCTCACGGAGTCCCGGCTGAGAACGTCTTCGAGTCTCAGGACGTCGCCCATCACCAAGTCTGCGTCTTCCTGCGTCATCGCTCGCGAAGCCTCGGGTCGTGTTTGAGCTTTGATTCCACGTCCTGCATCAGGGCGGACGCAGTGATCCCAAATTTTGCCTCGAGCGAATGTTCTCGATCGAGATGTAGCCACGTATCGCGGATCAGACCGAGCAGTGTCGGCACGACGCCGAACCCACGCGTCGCCACCGCCTTGTACACAGGAGCCTGGCTGCTTGCGGCGATCGCAGCGATCTCCTCGTCGCTGCGAATCCCCTCGAGGTCCCGTTTGTTGAATTGAATGATGATGGGGATACGCTCCGGGTCGACTCCGATTTCTCGAAGATTCTCTTTCAAGTTGGCGAACGCCTCTCGATTCGCCGCGTCTTCGCTTCGCTGGGAGTCAGCGACGAACGCCACCCCGTCCACCGCCTGCAACACCAAGCGTCGTGTCGCGTCGTGCATCACCTGCCCGGGAACCGTGAACAGCTTGAGTCGGACCTTCAGCCCGCTCTTCGAATCGACGGTGATCGGGAGCATGTCGAAGAAGAGCGTGCGGTCGTTCTGGGTCTCGAGCGTCATCAACTCGCCGCAGGTCTCGGGTGTGGTCAGCCAGTGCAGCGCCCGGAGGTTCGTCGTCTTACCGCTCAGCGCTGGCCCGTAGTAGACCAGCTTCACCGTGAGTTCCTTCGCTGTGAAGTCTACTTGCATCGCCTCGCTGACGACGCCGGGCCGCGCGGCCTCAACCCCGAAACATGAGCCACGCGCCGATCCCCATCAGGCCCATCATGATAGCGAACGCGGCCCATTGGAGCGTTCTTTTGTGTTCGGCCGTCGGCGACGCGACGCGCGTGTCCTGCAGTTGTTGGGTTGCGAGCGCGAGAAGCTTGTCGATTTGGCGACTCGCCTCCTCACTTCGGACCGGGTCCTGCTCCCGGACCTGGCGGTACCGGCCACCGGCTACTGGGAGTCGATCGAGGGCCACACACAGCCCCACGAAACGTCGATGCGCCTCCTCGTCCTCCCAGCTCGCCTCGACCTGGGCCCACGCCTCGTCGATTGGATC
>JBATTM010000284.1:0-8770 GCA_049670545.1 Polyangiales bacterium | reverse complement strand
GACGGTGGACTTGCAGCTGCAGAAGCAGGCGCGTGCCGCGCTTCAACGGGGCCTACGTGCGGTCGATGAGCGGCAGGGGTACCGAGGCCCGTATCAAGGAAAACGGCGACGCCGTGGCCCGAAGGCTTCGCCGAAGGCCGACGCTCTGCGCATGGGCAAGACCTACGTCGCAACGGTTACCAATACCAACGACGGGGACGGGCAGCTTCGACTCGATGTGGCCGGCCACAGGGCAGTGCTGAGAATGGACGACCTGGCGCGACACAACCCCAAGTCCCTTCCAGCGTCGCGGTTCGCAGCACGAGGAGACCTGATCCCGGTGTCGATCACCGAGCTTGGAAGTGATGAAGACCCGGCCATCGCGAGACCCGAGCGAGGGCCTGAGGGAGCCGTGGTGGTGGTCGAACCGCGCTCGCGTGATGTGCTGGCGTTGGTCGGTGGATACCATGCGAAGAGCGGGTTCAACCGAGCGACGCAGGCCGTGCGCCAACCAGGCAGCACCTTCAAGCCTATCGTGTACGCACGCGCGATTCAGTCGCGTCGCTTCACGCCTGCGTCCTTGGTGGTGGACGCACCCGCCGTGTACGACGAATGGAAGCCGCGCAACTACGAACAATGGAACTACCAAGGGGCGGTAAGGCTCCGGGAAGCGTTGGCCCGTTCGATCAACATGGTCGCGATTCGGGTCGTCGAGGACATTGGCGTAAACGAGGTGGCCGAGTTCGCACGGCAGGACGGAATCACCACGAAGCTCGAGGAGGATATGGCGCTCGCACTAGGCGCCAGTGGCGTACGACCCGTAGAAATCACCAATGCGTACGCCACATTCGCAGCCGGCGGAAGGTGGTCTCCCGTGAGGATCGTCACGAGGATCCAGGCTCCCGACGGAACGCGCGTACCGCTGCCTTCACCGGAGCCTGCACGGGATGTCATGACACCCGACGAGGCCTACGTCATGACCAGCATGCTCCGCAGTGTCGTAACGTCGGGCACAGGCGTTCCGGCGCTTCGCCTGGGTCGGGCGCTTGCAGGTAAGACAGGCACGAGCAACGACGCACGCGACGCTTGGTTCGTGGGGTACTCCCCGTCGGTGGTGATCGGAGTCTGGGTGGGCTTCGACGACTCTCGGAGCGTTGGTGCGCGTGAAACGGGGACGAGAACTGCGTTGCCCATTTGGATCGACGTGATGGAAGCCGCAGACGAGTCCCCCAAGGAAACCGAGTTCGCCATGCCAAGCGGCGTGATCGTCGTGCCCATCGACCCGGAATCCGGGCTGGTAGCGTACGACGGGCAGGAAGATGCGATCGACGAAGTATTTCTGACCGGCACCGAGCCTGTGGACGTGGCACGACCGCCTACCGTCGCCGACCCCAACACGTTCATGATGGAGCAGTTCGAAGACGAGGTCCCACCGCAGCCCACTCGACGTGAGGATCGTGTGCTCGGAGGTGTCGCGCCACCATGACGACCCTACGAGGGCGAGTGGCCGTCCTCTTCGTGTTGGCGGCCCTGCTACCCGTCGCGCTGACGGCACTCGTATGGTTCGTGGCAGAAGGGGCGGGGAGACAGGAGTCGCGCACCGAGGCGGACCTCGCAGCGCACTATCTCGACGCGCTGTCTGAACAACGAAAGGCCACGGTGGCCGCGCTCTGTCAGGACGACCTCATCGTCGACCGCTTGCTTGCGGAGCGCGCACTCGGGAGCGAAGCCGGGCTCGACTACGACCGCTTGTTCGGCGCGACGATGCGGAGTGCTGGGCTTCAAGCACTCTGGATCCTGGACGCGGCGTCCGGCAGCGTGCTCGCGAATGGGCATCGAAACGATGTACTCGGGTCGGATGGGTCGACACTACTCGCCGAGGCGCGCGCGGCCGATGACCAGGATTTCCTCGTCGTGCTTGGCAGCCACGAGCACCAACGGTTCGTTGCACGCGGATGCCGAATCGCGCGTGGTGGAGTGGAAGTCCTGGTGGTGGGCGCCCACCGAGTCGACGCGCTACGCGGGCTCGATCCGCGGAGGGTCGCCGTTCGTGCGGAGGCCCGACGAGGCGAGATTCCGATCGCGGAGCTGCGTGGCGCGGATCGAGCGACACGCAACGTCGTGGTTTGGAGACCGAGCCCGGGCGATGGCCCGCCGCCGCTGCTCCTGTGGATCGGCTGCGTCGCACTGGTCGCGTTAGGGCTCGCTTTGGTGTTCGGAAACCATCTCAGTCGTTGGCTGGAGTCCTCCGTGGAAGAGTTGACGACCGCCGCGACCCGTATCGGAGCCGGTGATTTCGCGACGACCCTGCGGGAAGGCCAAACCGGTGCGTTTCGCGCCACCGCAACGGCATTCAATCGCATGACACGAGACCTTCGTGACGCCCAAGACCAGCTGCGACAGACAGAGCGTATTGCGGCTTGGCAAGACATCGCGAAACGGCTCGCACACGAGCTGAAGAATCCACTCTCGCCGATCCGACTTTCAATTGAAACGCTCAGAAAAGCGCACGCCCGTTCTCATGACGAGTTCGATGCGCTATTCGACGAATCCACCAAGACGATCCTGCAAGAGGTAGAACGGTTGCGCCACATCGTCGACGAGTTCAGTCGATTCGCGCGACTCCCATCGCCTACGCTCAGCGAAAACGATCTGCGTGAGGTCGTACCGCAAGCTGTCGCGCTCTATGCGGCAGGGGCGGTCGCCGTGAGCGCGGAGTTGCCTGGGCACCCCGTGGTCGCCCGCATCGATGCGGATCAAATCACGCAGGTCCTTCACAACCTACTTCAGAACGGTTGCGACGCCGCACACGCAGCCCACCCGGAACACGGGGGAACGGTTCGAGTCACCCTAGAGGACGCCCTCGACGTGGTGCGGATTCGAGTCACAGACAACGGTGTGGGGATACCGGATGACATGCGCAACCAAGTCTTCGAGCCCTACTTCACCGACAAAGAAGGCGGCACCGGTCTCGGCCTCGCAATCGCAAGCCGAATCATCGCCGAGCACCGAGGCACCATCCAAGTCGATTCCGTCCCTGGCCAGACCACCTTCACCGTCACCCTCCCCCGCGTCGCCCAATAAAGCGCCCAATAAAGGGGACAGTCCCCTTTTAGATGGGGTTAAGCGCGAGCACCACGGCATCAAATTAACCCTTCGCAATAGGGGACTGTCCCCTTTTAGTCGTACGATTTTAGTTTTCGTTGGAGGGTCCGGCGGTCGATGCCGAGGGCGGCGGCGGCGCGGGTGATGTTGCCTTCCATTTCGTCGAGGACCCGCTCGATGTGTTCACGTTCGAGGTCGGCCAGTTTGATGCGGCGTGCGGTCGCGGCAGGCGGGAGCGAGTCGGCGCGCGCGCTTCCAAAAACACTCGCGGCGATCATGCGACGCACGAGATCCGCGCTCACCGTGTCCGACATGGAAAACAGGGCCGCCCGGCGCAACACGTTGAGGAGCTCTCGGACGTTGCCGGGCCAATCGTACTCCCGGAGAGCATCCAGAGCTTCCGGCTCGAGGTTCACTTCGCGCTTGCCGAGGCGCTCGAGGAGATGCGTGGTGAGGGGTTCCACGTCCTCCGGGCGCTCGCGGAGTGGCCGGATGAGAACGGGAAAGACCTGAAGTCGAAAATAGAGGTCCTCTCGAAAGCGACCGGCTTGGGTCTCAATCCACAAGTCGCGGTTGGTCGCGGCGACAATCCGAACATCGACCGCGATCTCACCAGACTCTCCCACCGGTCGAATCGTTTTGGTTTCGATCGCGCGCAGCAGCTTGGCTTGGCTCTCGAGTGGAAGCTCGGCGAGTTCGTCGATGAACAACGTCCCTCCCCGCGCCTCGCGGAAAAGCCCCAGTCGATCGCTATGCGCACCGGTGAATGACCCTCGCTTGTGACCGAAGAGCTCGCTTTCGAAGAGCTCTCTTGGGACACACGCCGCATTCATGGCGACAAAAGGGCCTTCTCCCCGATCGCTCTCGGCATGAATCTGGCGCGCGACCACCTCTTTGCCGGTACCAGTCTCACCGAAGATCAACACCGTCTCGCTGGTCGGCGCGACCGTCTGGATGAACTCCCGGACCCCATCGATCACAGGGCTCACACCGATCAGCGGTGTCGTCTTCCCCAAGGAACTCCCTGAAAGCGGCCCGCGCTCGACGAGAGCCTGCCGAAGCAGGGGCTGGAGCATCTCTGCGTCGACCGGTTTCTCGAGAAACGAGAACGCGCCCAACTTCATCGCTTCCACCGCCGCCTTCACGGTGCCGTGCCCGGTGAGCACGATGACGCTGGTTTGGACCGAGCCGCATCGTCGCAGCACTTCGAGCCCGCCGATGCCCTTCATCCGTAAATCCAGGAGGGCCACATCTGGCGGCGACTCCCCGCCGAGGACTTCTACCGCCTCTTCTCCACTGCCCGCCTCTGACACGAGATACCCACCTCTACGCAGAGCCTTCGCCATCGCGAAACGGAATGCTTTGTCATCGTCGATGATGAGAACGCTGCCGGTCATCTCACCGCCGCACCGTGAGGCAGCGCAGCGCCCTTGGCAAGCACGTCAGCACCTGCAGGAAGCCGCACGCGCGCGCGACAACCACCGGACTCTCGATTCTCGATCGTGATATCGCCGCCCATCGTTTGAATGAGCATGTACGACGAGTAGAGCCCGAGGCCGGTCCCCTCCCCGGGAGGCTTCGTCGTTGCGAAAGGCTCGAACAAACGCCCTTCGATATCGGGTTGGATACCGGTGCCCTCGTCGTCGACGCGGAGTTCGACCATGGATCCATCCCGCTGCGCAGAAACTCGAACTCGAGCGTTTCCGGTCTCGCGATTCGCATCGAGGGCGTTCTGGAAAAGGTTCACCAACACCTGCAGGAGTCGGTCCCGATCCGCCGAGACACTCACGCCGTCCACACTCTCATCGACCTCGAGCTCTGGTCCATCGCGTACACCTGCGAACACCAAAGCCTTGGCGCGCTCGACGATCGGAAGAAGAAACGCCGACGCGTCCAGCTGCAAGCGGGGCAGCGTTCCCCCCGAGAGAAGTGCCTGCGTGATGCGACCGAGGCGCCCGGTTTCATCGCGGATCAAAGCCGCTGACTCAGACAAGTCGGAGCTCAATGCTTCGTCAGCGCCGAGTGCACGAATCGCCTCGCGCATGTCAGCGGCGAGCGTCCGGATGGTCGCGAGGGGGGTGTTGAGCTCGTGCGCGACGCCTTGCGCGACACGGCCGAGGCTCGCGAGACGCTCCGCTTGAATCAGGCGTCGCTCCGCCGTCAACATCTGGGTGCGGTCGACATAGAGATTCATCACGCGACTCTGACCCGCGTTTCGCGACGCGAGCGGAAACGAGAGCATCTCGTACGTCATACTACCAACGATGAACCGACACCTTCCTGGAGACTCCTCCTCGCGCGCGCGCCATACAGGGCACCGCCCGGCTGGGTCGGTTTCGCACCCACGAGTGGCCGTCGGGCACTGCCATGCCCCGTCGACGCCAAGTGCTGGCGCCAATTGCTCCGCGAGGCGATTTCGCCATTCGACCTGGCCGTTCGTATCGACGAGTTCCAATCCCGCCTCGAGCTGATCGAGCGTATTGGAGATGACTTGGTACTCGAGCTCGGCTTGATCGCGCGATCGCGCCAAGGCGTGCTCGCGATCGCGGAGCTCTCGAACCGCATGCAACACCACGTATGCAACCGCCACGGCCGTCACGACGAATGCGGTCACGTTCGCAATCGTGTCCCACGGCGGTACGGGCGCCCATATCCCAATCTGCAGCGCGGGCGACCAATCCGTGAGCGCCAAGAATCCCGCACCTGCGAAGGAGGCCGCAACGGCGATGAGGGTTGCCTGAGGCCCACCCAGAATTCCGATGAGTGCGAGATGAAACACGTAGAAGCCGACGAAGGGTGACGAGATTCCGCCGGCCGCCCACAGAACGACGGTCAACATGACCAGGTCAACCAGAGCCTGAGAGACCGCAGCTCTCCGACCGTGCCGAACGGTGGGCGCGGACCGGCTCAGCCAGAAGTTGTATGCACTTCCCACGGCCGCCACGAGCAGGAACACCGGCCACGCGACACCGGGAAAGAAACCCGCGAGGACAAACCCCGTAGCGACGAGCACGCCCGCCATCGCGACCCACCGCAACGAGATCAGCCACCGAATCCGGTCCGCGCTGAAATCATCGCGCGGGGACCCGTCTGCGAATACGGGGCTGGTTTGGGTGGTCGGCGGCATCGGTGGGGTTTTGGGGTCGATCGCCCCTGCCCGCCAGGTTACAACAGAGGAATCCACGGATGGCAGACGAATCGAACGACAGAAGGGTGATGATCGCGATTCTGCTGACCTCGACGCTCCTCACCATGCTGGGCATCGGGGGAATCTTCATGGGGGGCTACGGACTACGAACCGGTCCTCTTCCCGAGGACCTCAGGGAGCTGTTCCCTGGCGAACAAGACCCCGACGACGACGACCTGATGCGCCAAGTACAACTGTTCGAGGCGGAGTTGTCCAACCCGTACCGGCGGCCCATGGCGGCCGCCAACGTAGTGGTGTCGTCGCTTGTTTTAGTCGGGAGCTTCATGTTGACCTGGCGACGGAAGCTGTCGCAATGGTGGATTCGGCAGGCTGTCGTCGCGAAGTTGATCTGGATCGTCGGATACACGGCGACGCTCGTCTACCATCTGAAGCTCGTGTTTCCGAATCTTCTCGCTCCCAAAGACGAAGGCATCACACTCGTGGAACTGATATCGAGCGTGGTCTTGATGAGCGTGACTAGCGCGACGTTGCACTTGCTGGCGGCGTGGCGCGTATCTCGCCCCGACATCGGGGACTTCCTCGAGTCGTCCCGCAAAGCCAGCTAGACGGCTAAAAGTTGATGCGCCGCATGATGAATCGGGGCAACGCGCGGATCACGGCCATGATCCACCGCCATGGCGAGGGCGCATAGACCACCGGAGTCCCACGGTCGACCGCAGCCATGACTCGCTTGGCCACGGCGTCGGGCTCTCCGGCGAAAGGTGGCGGAGAAAGCCCGGCAGTCATGCTCGTCTTGACGAACCCTGGCTTGACCGTGATGACGTGAAGGCCATCTGCATGATGCTTGTGGTCGAGACCTTCGAGATAGCGAGAGAGCCCTGCTTTCGCGGCACCGTAGATGACGACGGGTTTGCGCCCCCGCTCCCCAGCGACGGAACTGAACACGCAAAGGGTGCCGCCACCTTCGTCGAGCAAGGAGCTCTTGGCCGCCTCGCAGAACATCACGGTGTTGGAGAAATTGAGGCGCAACAGTCGCTCTGCCAACGTGGGATCCGCCTCGAGCGCGTCTTGAGTAGCGAAGACTCCGGCTGTGACGAACACGATATCGATGCCCCCAAGCGCTTCGCGCGCGGCGGCGATCGCTGGCACGAACGTTTCGACTCGTTCGAGGTCGCATTCCACGCCGGGGACGACTCTCTGTGCGCCACGGGCGCGAAGGTCAGCGGCACTGCGGTGCAAGTCCTCGAGGTTGCGTCCAAGAAGACAGATCTCATCTCCGCGCTCCGCGCTGAGGCGGGCGACCGCACGCCCCATCCCTTTCGTGGCACCGAGCAGCGCGACCTTCATCTCAATCTCCCAAGAGCCGTACCGACAAGGCGCTTCGAAAGCGTCGCTCCGGGTCCCAACGGTCGCGAATCGCGTTGAACTCCACCAAACGGTCTTCCTCCATCGCCTTGAAGTGCTCAGGACGGGTGAAGGAGTCCTTCGCGAGGTAGATGCGCCCACCCTCCTGCAAGACCTTCTCGTTGAGGGCATCGATCAGCGACTGCGTATCGTCCCGCACAGCAATGTCCAGCGCGAGCGTGATGCCCGGTCGAGGGAACGACAGGACCCCAGGACCGTTTCGACCGAAATCCTTGATGACACACAGGAAGGACGCGCCTCCGCGCGACGTGAGCACATCGAGCACGCGTCGCGCCGAACTTCTCCCAGCTTCGCGAGGGAGCACGCACTGGTACTGCGTGAAGCCCCGTTTTCCGTACATGCGATTCCACGATCGAATGCCGTCGAGCGGATAGTAGAACGGCTCGAGACCAACGATACCCTGGGACTCCGCACGCCACTGCTTGCGATAGTACAGCTCGTTGAACATCCGAATCGTCGCACGGTTGAGTACCCAGGAGGGCCAGTCGAAGCCAAGCTTCGGGCGAAACCTCGGCTTGGGCCTGTTTGGCGGGGCCTCCTCGGGATCGGCCCACCGCCCTCGCATGAGAATCCCGCGTCCCATTTGCTCACCGCGGGAAAGGCAGTCGATCCATCCCATCGTGTGAGGCCAATTCGATGAGGCGTCTTCGAGCGACTCTTGGAACTCGTCGATGTCGTTGATTCGCCGGTTCTCTTGCCAAAACCAGGGCGACGGAATCGGCTTCAGCCCGAAACTGACTTCGAGGATGTGCCCGGTGAGACCCATGCCGCCAAGGGTCGCGCGAAACAGGTCCCCGTGCTGCGTAGGGGAGCATTCGAGGACGCGCCCGTCGGCTACGCGCATCTTCAGGGAGGTCACGTGATCCCCGAAATCACCATCGCGATGCTGATTCTTGCCGTGCACATCGGCTGCGACCATTCCCCCGAGAGTGACGAACTTGGTGCCGGGCGAAACCGGGGTGAACCATCCGCGCGGCATGAAGAGTCTGTTGAGTTCACTCAGCGGAAAACCAGACTCGGCACGGAACGCACCTGTGTCGGGGTCGAATTCGAGGATCCGGTCAGCGTACGTCGTGTTGAGCACGTCGGGCGAGTCCGCCGGAGGCAGAGACG
>JBATTM010000283.1:0-1615 GCA_049670545.1 Polyangiales bacterium | reverse complement strand
GGCGAGGGCGATCTCGCTGGAGCCAACCGCGCAACGCCTCCTACGGACGTTGTCTACGGCCCGTGGACCGTCACGTCTCCTCGGTGAGGAAGCTGAAGTCGAGGTCGCTGCCGAGATCCAAGCGCTTGCGCTCGAGCGCTTCAATCGGCCGGTCGAGGTGCGCTTCGTCGACTGCAAGGCAGACGCGGAGCGGCTCTCGTCCCTCCGCAGCATCGAGCGTTCGATCGAGAAAAACAGTCGTCAACAATCCGTCATGGAACGTGACGAGGGCGAGCGTCGCTTTGAAGAGAAAATCCGCGACGTCCGTGAGATCGTTCTCTGCCGCTGACTCGTCGTCTACCTGCAAGAACCAGAACGAAAAGAAACACGCCCACATAGGCGTCGCCCGGAGGCCGGGGCAGATCTGATGCCGAGCACCCACCGCCCCCCGAGGGCTGATCCTCGATCGGCCACTTGATCGTCTGTGAGACAGGCTCGCTTGCGTTGCCCGCGTAGTCGTAGACCACCATCGTCACTTCGACGTCTTCTCCGAATGCGAAGTCGAAACTTTCGAGCCCGATGTCCGTAATACAATCCCCAAGGTACGGCGCCCGTGCGACGACGATCTTGTTGACGGTGTTGGTGAAGCCAAACGTGCCGGTCACGCTCTGGAACTCCCGATCGCCGGACCTGAAGGTAACGAGGACCGGGAACCTCGTCCCGACGGCAAAATCGTCGCCCGTTCCAGAGTCCTCGATGAACAAGGCCTTGGCGCCGCATCGATTCTCGAACACATCTCCGGTCAATCGGAGTTGGCCGATCGTCGGAGGCGTGGTGTCGACATAGTCTACCGTTCTGATTCCTGCGCCCAGAGCTAACCCCTCCGGATACGTATCGCTCAACAGTGCCCCCAGGCCGTACAGTTCGTCGACCTGGAGTAGATCGTCGGGCACGACCGCGTACATCCCGGACGTCCCGAGCGGTTTCAGCAAGAAGGGCTCGTCAACCGGGTCTCCAGGAGATAGTCCCGTTGGTATGAACCTGAAGGTGAGCCTGTCCAGGTCGAAGCGAACCCCATCCACGAGGTGCTCCGGGTTCTTGGGAACGGTGTTGTTCGGAAAACCGACGCGGGGCAGGCAAAAACACTCGGTGTTGACCGGCTCATCCCCGCTTGGGGCAGGCCCGCAGGCTACGGTGCAAAGGAGAAAAGCGGTGAGATAGCGGAGATGCACTCCGCGATCGTACCCCAGAAAGGAAGCACCTTCACCTTCGGCGAGAGGGCGCCCGGTGTTCCGACGACTCGGCTTGGGTCTGCGTGCCCAACTCTTCGAGGCTCAGCGCGAATTCAGGCAATCACTCCTAGTCAAAGAACAAACAAAGGAAGTCGTGCAGGGTCTCCCTATGCTCGGCGGTGCTTATCTTCCTCGCCTGCAACACCACTCCTGCGACACCGCCACCTGGGGTAGAGTCCGCCGCCAACTCAACCTGCAGTGCTGCGAAACCGTGTGAGAAGTTTGGCGAGTCCGCTACGCGCGCCATCCGACGGCTGTACCCGGAATCCGTTCACGGCGATATCCCGGTCGAGCGCCGGGCGGCGTTCGACAGTCCGGCATCGAGTCGCTGGTCCGTCCGATGG
>JBATTM010000282.1:0-1879 GCA_049670545.1 Polyangiales bacterium | reverse complement strand
CAGGTCGGCATTTTGGGTCACATCAAGATTGGCGACGGGGCTCAGATTGCCGCGACCAGCAACGTTCGAAGCGATGTGCCGCCGGGCGCTCGCTGGGGCGGAACACCAGCCAAGCCGGTCCGGCTATGGTTCAGAGAAGTGACGGCACTGCGGCGTCTTGCCGAACGTAAGGATTTGAAGGTTGACCAAAGTGAAGGCGGGGAAGGCACGTAGCCGAAAGCCCGCATCGAAGGAGCCGGTCCGCACCAACGAGAGCGGGTCAACACCGAAGCTTGATAGGGCGGAAACCGCCGATATCATGAAGCTTCTGCCGCATCGCTATCCGTTCCTGCTTGTCGACCGCATCGTCGACATGGACGGCGATCACTCGGCGACCGGCATCAAGAATGTTACCGCGAACGAACCCTATTTCCAGGGACACTTTCCGGACAATCCCGGTATGCCCGGTGTCCTCCTGATCGAAGGCATGGCGCAGACCGCGGGCGCCCTGTGCATGAGATTCGTCGGAGAGTTCGACGTACCCCCACTCGTCTATTTCATGGCGATTGACAAGGCGCGGTTCCGCCGTCCGGTCATTCCTGGCGATACCATTCATTATCACGTTCAAAAAATTCGTAATCGCGGTCGTGTTTGGCGGTTCAAGGCCCAGGCAGTCGTTGACGGCAATGTGGTTGCCGAGGCCGAGGTCAGCGCCGTAATCGTCGATCAGGATGAGACATAGCCAGGCGGTTTGATGTCCAATATTCATGCGACCGCTTCTGTCGATCCAAGCGCAAGACTTGGAACGAACGCAAAAGTGGGTCCCTATTGCGTCGTTGGACCAGACGTCGAGCTTGGGGACAACGTGGACCTCCGCGCCCATGTTGTCGTTGAAGGCCGAACCTCCATTGGTGCCGACTGCAAGGTCTTTCCGTTCGTATCGCTTGGCCTCGAACCGCAAGATATCAAGTACAAGAACGATCCGAGCGCGCTCACCATTGGGCCGAACACGCTCATTCGAGAGCATGTGACGGTGCATCGGGGCACTACGACGGGTGATATGGTAACGCGTGTCGGGTCCGACTGCTTCTTGATGATTGGGTCCCACATCGCCCATGACTGCCAGATCGGCGATAACGTGACGCTTGTAAACGGGGTGACGCTTGGGGGCCATGTCTCCGTGGGCGAGGGCGCCATCATCGGCGGCTTATCCGCCGTGCATCAGTTCGTGCGCATCGGCTCTTATTCATTCGTTGGCGGAATGTCGGGTGTTGCGGCCGATCTCATACCGTTCGGCATGGCAATCGGGAATCGGGCTAGTCTGAACGGCCTAAACATCGTCGGCCTGAAGCGAAAGAGATTCCCGCGCGAGCAGATCCATGAGCTTCGCCAAGCATACCGTATGCTCTTCTCAAGCGAGGGAACGCTGAAGGAACGCCTTGACGATGTCGAGCATATGTTCTCCAAGAACATACTCGCCAAGCAGATCATCGACTTTATAAAGAGTGAGTCCGGCCGGTCATTCTGCGTGCCAAACAATGTCGCAACGCCAACCCGCTGACAATTCGCGCCCACTTGCCGGTATGGCAAAGGTCGAGGGTCCAATCGGTATCATAGCCGGAAGAGGCTCTCTGCCTGTTGTCATCGCAGAAGCGGTGTCCGCCGCCAACGCGCCGCTCCATATTGTCGGCATCTGCGGTGAGGCCTCCGAGGACATCGAACGTTGTCCCCATACGTGGATTAAATGGGGAGAGATCGGAAAGCTCTTCAACACGCTTAGTGAAAACAATTGCGCTGATCTCGTGATCATTGGCGGTGTAAACAGACCAGACTTCGACAACGTTCGTGTCGATCTCGGTGCCATCAAGACACTCCCCTTTCTGATGAGCCTCGCCAAAGG
>JBATTM010000281.1:0-2247 GCA_049670545.1 Polyangiales bacterium | reverse complement strand
GGGTGGAGCAGGAGCGGTCGGCGGCTCTGGCTCCGGAGGCACGGGCGCGATCGGCGGGACCGGTGGCGAGCCCGGGCCCTGCAATACGAACGCGTTGTGCAGTGCGTGCCCCACGTCATCCTGCAGCAGCGACAGCCAGTGCCCCACGGGCCGTGAATGCATCCCCTCTGGGTGCACGACGCAGTCTGGAGGCTCGATTGGGGAATGCGCGCTCAACGTAGGCGGGGCATGTGTCGGGGAGGGCGATGACGACTCGTGCCCCACCGGCTCGACCTGCGAGACCATCGGGTTCGGGAGCTGGCGATGCGTGAAGCAAACGCCCGGCTGTAACACCGACTCAGATTGTGTGGTCGGGTTTTCCTGCGAAAGCAACCAGTGTGTCGACCGGCGCGTTCCGTGCGTGTTCACCGAGGACTGCCCAGTCAGCTACTCGTGTGAGCCGCGGACGACAACCGATCGATCGTGCGTTCGACTGTATGAGACTTGCGAGACAGACGCCGACTGCAGCGTGCCCACGAACTACTGCGAAGACGTCGATGGGGATGGCAGCAAGGAATGTGCGCCATCTCTAGGCCTCAATGGGCCGGTTTGTCTCAACTCTTCGTGTTCGAGTCCTTCAGCTCCGGTTTGTGAGGCCTCGGAGGACGTTGGCGAAACGGCGGTGTGCGGGCAGTACGGGCTCTGCCGCGACGCTGATGATTGCGTCGCCGGTTTCATTTGCGCCGAGCTTTGGACCGATGGTCGCAAGGAATGTGTTCCGACCGGAGGCGGCTGCGACCACATCAGCGATTGCGGGCTGAACCAAGTTTGTGCCGCACCGCGGACCGGGGGACCTCCGGCCTGCCAATCCGGAATCTGGAATTGAGGAGACGCGCGATGAACCCCCAACATCTGACTCCCTGGATCTTCTTTTCTCTCGTCGTCGGCGTGAGCGCCTGCGTTGGTGATGGTGCGACGGGCGGTCCCGTGGGCTTCGTCTCGCAGAATCTCGAAGCGAACATCTGCGCGGTCGGAACACCAGACTACGATCCTACCGATCCCCGCTGCGATTCCAACGGACCGGCGGGTACAGGCCTGGTGCCGCCGGCCGATTGTCCGGTCGGCGATCCGACGTGTGCGCGTGCGCACGACTATCCGACCCAGACCGACCTCAACATTTCAAACTCGTCGAACGTGGCTTTCAACGGAAGCTCGATGCAGCTCCTTCCGGGTAGTGCCTCGATCGTCGACAGCGACGATGACGGGGTTCCCGACGAGGCGGACGATTGTCCGGGCCCAGGGTGGCGCATTCCTTGTGACGGGGACGCGAGCGACGACGGCCTCTACCAGACCGCCTATTTCGATTCGACCAACGGGGTCACCCTTGGTGCGGACATCAACGTGGATGGCAAGATCAAGACGGCGGACGCCTACATCTTGATGGACGCCACCGGGTCGATGGCCGGGGAGCAGGCGCAGCTGGTCAAGGACCTCACGCAGGGAACGTTCGTCGATCCGGTCGAATGCCCTGGAGGTTCAGATACCGGGCTCGTGGGCGCGCTTCAGTGCGTCGTCGAGAACGTATGGATGGGCCTCGGGCAGTTCAATGAGGTGCCGTTGAGCCCTTACGGACACAACTACGGCTACACGCCCTACCACCACCATCTCGACGTTACCGACAACTTGCAGCACCTGCTAGACGCGGTGTCGGCGCTGAAGATTCGCTACAATCGCGACAGTCCAGAAGCGGCCACGCAAGCTCTCTACTCGGTGATGACAGGGGAGGGCTTGGGCCCCTGGGTTCCGAACCGCACCGGCTGTCCGGCTGGCCGTTGGGGCTACCCGTGCTTTCGGCCGACTGCGTTGCCGATCATCATCATGTTCACCGACGACGAGATGTACAATGGCCCTCGCGCGACAAGCGCGAAGTATGGTTCGTTCGGGACGAGCGGTCTCGGGACGCGCCTCCCGCCCGTCGTTCAGGACCCGGGCGTTCTCTACACCGGCGACATCGCGACGGCGCACGATTTCGGGGATCTCACCAACACGTCGCTCACCGTGATGGGGTCCAACGCGAATCTCAGCAACTTCGCCACCACGTGGACGGCGACGGGTTGCAGCTATTGCCCTTCGAGCGGATGTTGGGGCGACGGGAGAGACGGGATCGTCAAGTTCTCGTTGAACTCAGCCTTGCCGAGTGTGTTTGTCAGCGGGGAAGGGTCCTTCTATCCCTACACGAACCTGGCAGTCGTCGACAGTGGCTTCAAC
>JBATTM010000280.1:0-1622 GCA_049670545.1 Polyangiales bacterium | reverse complement strand
TTGCAGGGTGCCTCCACATGACGATTCAAACGGCTGTGCTCATCGAGACCCTGCGGGAGCTTGGTGCGGAGGTCACGTGGACCAGCTGCAACATCTTCTCTACCCAGGACCACGCGGCCGCGGCGATCGCGGTCACGGGCGTGCCTGTGTTCGCGTGGAAGGGTGAGACCGAGGAAGAGTACGACTGGTGCATTCTTCAGCAGCTCGCTTCGTTCGAGGGTGGTAAGGCACCAAATCTTCTTCTCGACGACGGAGGAGACCTGACTGCCATCGCGCATGAGAAGTACCCCGAGATGTTCGAAGGCCCCGATCGCATCATGGGCTTGTCTGAAGAGACGACGACGGGCGTTCATCGGCTCTACGAGATGGAGCGCGACAACACGCTCAAGTGCCCTGCGATCAACGTGAACGACTCCGTGACGAAGTCCAAGTTCGACAATCTATACGGGTGCCGCGAGTCGCTCGTCGACGGAATCAAGCGGGCGACTGATGTCATGGTGGCCGGCAAAGTCGCCGTGGTCGCGGGCTACGGGGACGTGGGCAAGGGTTGTGTCCAGGCGCTTGCGCGCGCCGGCGCCCGCGTCCTCATCACCGAAATCGATCCCATTTGCGCGCTTCAGGCCGCAATGGAGGGATATCAAGTCGTTACCATGGAGGAAGCGGCCCCGCAGGCGGACATCTTCGTGACCGCGACCGGGTGTGCGGACGTCGTGACGGGCGCGCACATGAAGCTGATGAAGAACGAGGCGATCGTCTGCAACATTGGGCACTTTGATTCCGAGATTCAGATGTCCTGGCTTACCGATCCGGCCCACGAAGTGGTCGAAGAGCCGATCAAGCCACAGGTGGATCACTTCATATTCCCCGACGGCAAGCGCATCATCGTCCTCGCGCGTGGCCGCTTGGTCAATCTCGGGTGCGCGACGGGTCACCCAAGCTTCGTGATGAGCAACTCCTTCACCAACCAAGTGCTCGCGCAGATCTCGCTATGGGCGGAGCGGGAGCGGTACGAAGTCGGCAAGGTCTACGTCCTTTCGAAAGAGTTGGACGAGAAGGTCGCAAGGCTTCACCTCGGGCAGCTGGGCGTGAAACTGACGACACTCACGGATGCACAGGCCGAGTACCTTGGCGTTCCAGCATCCGGTCCCTTCAAGCCGAGCTACTATCGTTACTGAGTCGTCATGGTCTCGTTGTTAGTCGAGACTTGGCGCTACTTTCAATCGCACGATGGGCGGTTGCTCTCCGGAGCGATCGCCTTCTACGTGTCGCTCGCGTTGGCGCCCCTCGGCGTGCTGATGATTCTGATAGCGTCTCTCGTGCTGCCGGAGCACAAGGCGCAGCGAGAGATGGTGGTGCAGCTCGAGATGTTCGTCGGACCAGACCTGGCCCGATTTCTCGGGCAGTCCATGGCTGACCTCAGCTTCGAGACCCAAAGCCTCACCGCACCCGTAGTTGGGGGCTTGTTCATGATCTACGTATCCGTGCGCCTCTTCTCGATGGTGCGTCGCGCGCTCAATCACATGTGGAGCATTCGACCCAAGCTGCTCATTCATGCCCGCGCCGATTGGCCTCACCTCTTGCGCCGCCGCCTCCTCGCATTCGCAATGGTCATCGCGTTCGGA
>JBATTM010000279.1:0-10833 GCA_049670545.1 Polyangiales bacterium | reverse complement strand
GAATATAGAGAGCGCAGCCCCGTGCCGTCAACGCGGCTGCTGCTCGGACGTTCGGTTGCCGAGCCGGTCTCCGGCTGGTGATACTGGAAACACTGGGGAAGGGGGCACGGTTGACCGGGAACATCGTTCGATGGCGCGGATGGAAGCTGCTGATCGTGGTTGCAGTGCTCTTCAGTTCCGCGGTTCATGCCGACAAGCGCTCGGACTACCTGGTACGTCTGCTTCGTAACTCGGACGCGTTCCGCGTGCGGGCCCAAGCCGCGCTCTCCCTTGGCCAACTGGATGCCACGTCGAATACGGTGAGCGCTCTCGAGCGCGCGACACGCGATCGGCACCCTGCAGTGCGAGTCTCCGCGATCTCCTCCCTCCGCCGACTCGGGGCGAAGGAGGCGCTGCCCACGATTGAGAAAGCGACGCGCGACCGCAACAAGTCCGTGCGCAGAGCCGCGGCAGAGGCTGTGACGACTCTCGAGGCGATCGGCGAACGGCAACACGGCCCCGGTCCACCTCGACACCTCGTGGCCGTGGGGATGCCCGGCGCCAAAGCCGAGCGTGTCTCCCGACAGATGCTTTTCGATGCCCGTTTGTTTCTCTCGGACAAGCTTGTCGAGCTTTCGGGTGTCGAGCTGGCTCCCGATGACCTCAGCCCCGCTGACGCCAAGCGGGAAATCAGCCGCAGACGGCTCAAGGGGTACTTTCTCGAGAGTTCGATCGTGACCTTGAAGCCACGAGCGAACGGGGTTCGTGCCGAGGTGTCGGTGATCGTCTTGAGTTATCCCGATCGCAACATGCGCGCGATGCTCCGAGGTGCCGCGACGGCATCGGGCAGATACAACGCGGGAACCGCTGCGCAGGCGATTCAGGGTGCGATCGTCGGCGCGCTTCGTCGGCTTCCACAGGTCTTGGCCTCGGCGAGCGCACGAGGAAGTCTTTGACCGGTGGGGAACGGAGGGCGTAGGAAGTGAGCAACGCCATGGGGAACAAGCGGCAACGAAAATTTCGCAACTACCTCCTCGACCGCCGCTTTCAGCTGAAATACACCAGCATGGTGGTGGCCGTGACGGTCGCAGTCGCCGGGATTTTGGGGTACTTCGCGTATCAGTTTTCCGAAGAGCAGACCGAGGTCCTCACGGCCCAGCTTGCAGCCGAACCCGATCTCGACCCGCAGACCGCCGCGGACCTGGAGGGTTTCGCCAGGCAAGCCGATCGGCAGGTGCGAAATTGGATCATCGTGGGCGTCCTGGTACTCGCGCTCGCACTCGGGGTGACGGGTATTCTGGTCACCCATCGAGTGGTCGGCCCTGCCTACCGGATGCGTCGCATATTCGAGAGCATCGGGGACGGCCGACTCGAGATCACGACGGGGATCCGAAAGGGTGACGAGCTTCAGGAACTCTATCAGTCGTTTGCGGACATGGTGGAGTCGCTTCGCGATCAACGATCGGAAGAGATCGCGCAACTCGAAGAGACCCTCGCCAAGATGGAGGCCGCGGGTATCCAGTCGGCGTATACGCTGCAGCTTCGCGAGGTGCTCGAGCGGATTCGCAAGACCGTCGACTGATCGCCACGGCCAGTTTGAGGGTTGATGAAACGCGGCGGTCGAGGTACCTCCTCCCCGAGAAGGAGCAAGTCATGCGCGTCTTCAAGATCATCGTCGGAGGCCTCGTTGCGATCACGCTTCTCGCGGTCGGAATCGGTTTGTTCCTGCCCAAGGAGTATCGGGTTGAACGATCGATCGAGATCGACGCGCCCGCGGAAGCGGTATTCGCGCAGGTGAACGACCTGCGAAACTGGGCCGCGTGGTCACCCTGGCTGGCCGCAGATCCCACGATCAAGAACACGTTTAGCGGTCCGGCGTCGGGCGTCGGCGCGAAGGTGGTGTGGACGAGCGAAAACTCCGGGGACGGGAGTCAGACGATCACACTGAGCGAGCCGCCATCGCGCATCGAGACTCGGCTCGACTTCGGCGAGATGGGTCAGCCTGGCGCCGACTTCACGTTCGTGCCCGAGGGGGAGGGCACACTGGTGACTTGGGGACTCGCGGGTACTGCGGGCTCCGCGTTGGGCGGTTACTTCGCCTTGATCATGGATCGGCTCCTCGGGCCCCAATACGAAGACGGGTTGCAGCGATTGAAGACCGTCGTCGAGAGCAAGGACGCGGAAGCTGCCGCCTCACCCTGACCGCAGGGGGAACGAGACGTTCTCGTAGTATTCGACTCGAGGTTCACCATTCGGGCCATCGAACACGACCGCCGCTGCATCGATGCGCACCCGCACCTTGCCGAGGCGCTCGCGGCGGAGCCAGAGCGCCGTCGCGCGTCGCACGCGATTGAGTTTCTTGCCGACGATGGTTTCCGCCGGGAAGACAGGGTGTGCGCTTCGCCGCGAACGCACCTCGCACACGACGATGAGCGAACGCTGGCGCGCGATCACGTCGAGTTCGAGGCGGCCAACCCGGACGTTGCGCCCGAGGATCTCGAAGCCACGTTCGATCAGTAGCGCGGCGACGAGCGATTCGCCGCGACGCGAGAGATCAGATCTCTGGCTCGGGCTCGACGTCGACCGCCGGGTCGCGGACGCAGTAGCTTCCGCGGAGCCCATCTCCGCCTGTTTCGAGGATCTCTTCGCAGAGGAAGCCACCGGGGCATCCGCAGGTGGGCACGCTGGAGCCCTCGGGCGCGCCGCATCGGCAAGAGCAGTAGACGCTTCGCTCGATGTCGGATTCGAGCACGCACTCCGGATCGTCCGGGAAGGCTTCGCAGGTCTTGTTCGGGTCACCGTCCAGTCCTCGGACGAGGCAGACCCGCGTTGCGCATTGGACCGAGCTGGTCTCGAGGTAGGTCTCCGAGGTCAGGAACCCGCCCTCGGGCACCTGTTCGGGCACACAGGGGTCACCGACCGAGCTTTCCGAGCACGCCGCGCTCAGCGCGAGTAGCGCCGCGACAGCGGCTAGACCCTTCAATTCAAGCAATTTTCCACTCATTACGCCCCCTTAAGAAGCCCCCGACACCCAAAGCATAACGGCAATAAGACTTCGTACCCAAACTTCCCCCGCCGTTGGGGGTCATATGAGGAGATGCTGGTGAAACCAACACCTCTGCATGAATATTTCAGTTCTTGGGGGAAGATTCCAGTGCCAATTGCAGTCAGCCCACCAAAAGCTCAATGGCGCTATACCTTGACGACCCCTTCGGCGGGTTTCTATGATGGTACGCGAGCGAGACCAAGGGGTTGGTTTCGTTCGAATTTTGGGGGACAGGGGGGAAACTTGGACAACCAAGGTTCCACACCAAGGAGCACTTTATGAAGTGGATCCATTTGTGGGCGGCGTCGGTAGCGTGGATTGGTTTGTGCGTTGGCGTACCGGCCGACGCGCAAGACATGAGCTTCGGTCTCGAAGAGACCGGACAAAGCCAGGCACCGGCGAAGGTCGGCAAGCCATCGAAGAAGATGGCGGAAGCCACGCAGTCGTTCGAGGCCAAGAAGTACGAGTCGGCTGCGATGGGTTTCGAGCGCGTCGTGGCGGGCAAGTCGAAGGACGGTCGCGGCCAGCGACAGACCGCACAGTTCATGCTCGCGAAGACTCTGTACGCGATGGGCTTCTACCAGTCTTCGCTGACGGTCTTCGACGAGATCAGCGAGCAGGGCCCTGCGCATCTCTACTTTGGCGACACGCTCGAGTGGCTCGGCAAGCTGTCCACCAAGCTTCCGGAGGCGTCCGGGATCATCGAGATCGTCGGCCGCTACGGCGTCGGTGCCCTCGGGGTGTTCAAGGAAAAGGACCCGGAGCTGTATAACCAGCTCCTCTATCTGATGGGTCGCCACCTCTACGACCAAGCGAGTTTCCGACAGGCGATCGATCTCTTTCAGGAAGTCGACCCGAAGTCAGAACCGTTCGCGTACGCCAAGTTCTTCGAAGGCATCTCTTTCATTCGGATGCGGCAAGCGCGCCCGGCGATTGCCTCGTTTCGCGCGATTCTCGATGCCATCGACAGTGGCGACGCGAAGGTGGCCGACGAAGAACGGATGGAAAACCTCGCGTGGATATCGCTGGCGCGCGTCTATTACACGGCGGCGAACCAGGGCAACGAGATCGACGGTGTTCTCCTCGGTCAGTCTGTCGAAGCGTGGAACAAGGTGAATCAGTCGAGTGAGTACTGGTTGGACGCCGTGTTCGAATCGTCCTGGGCGTTCTTTCTCGCGGACGAGTACTCGCGCTCCCTCGGCAATGTGCACACGTTGTTCTCACCGTACTTCGACAATGCGTTCTACCCAGAAGCCTTGGTTCTGAAGGCTGTCACCTTCTTCGTGAACTGCCAGGTCGACAACGCCGATGCGACGGTCGCCCAGTTTCACGACCGTTACGATCCCGTCAAAGCCGAACTCGACGCGGTGCTTGCGAAGCATCAGGACAACGCCGACTTCTTCGAGTTTCTCAAACGCGTGCAGTCTGGCGACGCGGATCTTTCGCCGAGTGTACGACCCATCGTGGCATCGGCGCTCAGCGATCGCACTGTGCTTCAACACCTCGAGTACGTAGAGATTCTGGATGAGGAAGAAGCGCGGCTCAGCAAGTCGAGCGCCGAGTTCCAAAGCTCTCCCATCGGCGAGAAGATTTTCGAGGACATCGCACTCGCGAAAGCATTCGCCGTGGACCGTGCGGGCGACTTGGCTCGGGGTCGCTACAAGCGACTCGTTCGCGAGCTTCGCGACCTCAGCAACCAGGTCGACACCGTGGAGCTCGAGATCGCGACATTCCGTCGCGGCCAAATCGACCAGGAGCTGCAACAGCAGATGTCGTTGGCCAAACAATCGAAGGGCGGCAACGTCCAAGTAGACGAAGAACACCAACTCTGGCCGTTCAATGGGGAGTACTGGCGAGACGAATTGGGGTTCTATCGACAACAGGTGACTAACTTATGCACGCGCTGAAACACATGAAGGTTCTCGCGGGCGGCCTCTTCGGGCTGCTCGCCATCGTGATCGGGGGAGAGGCTGCGGCCGAACAGGCGCCAATGAGCGCGGCCGCCGTCTGCATTCCGGAAACCACCGAGCAAGCGATTGCGGCTTGTCCGGACGGGGCGCGGAAGCAAGCCGCCAAGGAGGCGGGGAACATCCCTGCGTCACGTTTCAAAGAGACGGAACGCAAGAAAACTTCGAATCAGGGGCCGACGGGTCCGTCGCTTCAGATCGACATGAGCACACGCTTGGGTCGCGAGCAGACGCGCGGCCGAACCGAGTCGCTTCTCAAACGCGAAGTGCAGATTCTCGAGCGCCTCGTCAAGAACACCGCCGCGGACGACCCGCGACGCCCCGAGGTCTTGCTTCGTCTCGCGGAAACCCAGTTCGAGATGCAAATCGCACAAACCGCGAACGTGAGGTCCTTCGACGACCCCATTTACGAGGCCTGCACCCGCGACAACGACAAGGCGCGCTGCAAAGAGGCTCGGGAAGGGCAGAAGAAGGCCGAAGCGGCGCTCGATGCGACCCGCAACGACAGCATTCGCACGTACGCGACCCTGGTGCGCGATCATCCCAACTTCAAGCGGATGGACGAGGTCCTGTTTTCCCTCGCCTTCGCGCTGCAAGAACAGAATCAGTTCGACAAGGCGCGAGCGGTATACCGACGTCTGATCAAGGACTATCCGAAGAGCCGGTTCGTTCCGAACGCGTACCTGTCTTTCGCGGAGTACTACTTCAACGACAGCGACATGGAGGCCGCCGGTAAGTTCTACCGCAAGGTTCTCGAGTTCCCGCCGAAGGCCAACTCGGTCTACGGCTACGCCCTCTACAAGCTCGCATGGGTCGAATATAACCGCGAACGATACCGGCAGTCGCTCCAGGCATTTGTCGACATCCTCGAGTTCGCACGAAAGAACAAGCACGCGAACGACGCGAAGAATCTGGCTCGCCAGGCTCGCAAGGAACTGGTGTTGCCGTATTCGCACTACGGATCGCCCGGCAAGGCGCTGGATTTCTTTCGCCGGTACGCGAAGGACGATGCCGAGGCGCACGAGATGCTGGAGAACCTCGCGACGCTCTACTTCGACACGGGGCAATGGCCGCAAGCGATCACCGTCTATCACAAGCTGATGGCGGACGCGCCACGCAGCGACTCGCTGTGTGACTGGCAGACCAACGTCACGAGTGCGGTGATCTCGTCTCGCCCCAAGCAGGATCAGATCGTCGAGCTCAAGCGCTTGGTCGACGTCTATCGGACGTTCAGCAAGAGCAGCAAGCCTGCCGAACGGGTCGAAAAGTGCAAAGTCGAGACCGCAACTACGATGCTCTGGCTCGGCACCTCGTGGCACCGTGAGGCCGTCGGGACGGACGCCGCACCCGGCACCAAGAACAAGAAGACGATGTCGCAGGCAGCCGTGCTGTATCGGACTCTCCTCAAGGAGTTTCCAGACATGGAGCAAATGGACTTCCCGAACATCGACAAGCGCGATTGGCCGACTGAGTACAAAATTTCGTACTTCTACGCCGAGCTCTTGTGGAAGATGGATGAGTGGAGTCAGTGCGGGCCGGCGTTCGACCAGGTGGTCGAGCTGAACCCGCAGGGTGAGTACACGAGTGACGCCGCGTACGCGGCCGTGCTTTGCTACAACAACCTCTACCAGCAGCAGTACGTCCCTCGCGAGACGAAGACCAAGTTCGTCAGCAAGCGTGACCAGAAGGCGATGAAGAACGCCAAGGCTGCGCCCACGAACAAGTTCAAAAAGAAGAAGTTCACGCCACTTCCGGAAGGAATGCTCGAGGCATTCAACCGCTACGTGTGCTTTGTCGACAGGGCAGAAGACCTCGCCACGATCAAGTATCGACGCGCTCGCATCTACTACGAGGCGAACCGTTTCGAAGAAGCGGCCGTGCTCTTCCGTGACATCGCGTTCAACCACAAAGACAGTGAACTCTCGGAGTACGCAGCCAATCTGTACCTCGATTGTCTGAACATTCTCGGGACTCAGCTCGATGAGCCGCGAGTCGCATGCGTTCAGGAGCTAGGCGCCACAATCGACCCGATGGCCGCTTCGTTCTGCGGGAACGAGCAACTCGCAGACGAGCATCCGGATCTCTGCGGCACGCTCAGCACGCTCCAATGCCAGGTGCGGCGCCAGGAAGCCGAGACGTACGAGAAGACGCAGCAGTTCAAGAAAGCCGCTGCCACGTACGTGAGGATCTTCCGGCGTCACGAAGAGTGTGGGGCGATGGACGAGATGCTCTACAACGCGGCGATCAACTTCGAAGCGGCTCACCTTCTCGGACGCGCGATCCAGGTTCGAACGGTGCTGATCGAGCGATTCCCGGAGAGCACGCTCTCGAAGCAAGCGGTGTATCTCATCGGTCAGAACTTCCAAGCGCTCGCATACTACGAGCAGGCGGCGAAATATTACGAGCAGTTCGCGCGGAAATTCCCGGGTGAAGACGGCAAGCAGTGTAGCGCGCAGGACAAGAAGGCTGGCATCTGCCCGAACGCCATCGAGGGGCTCGAGCAGGCGACCTTCTTCCGAATTGGCTTGGGAGACGATCAGGCGGCCATCGCAGACTCGGATCTGTTCGCGAAGAACTACCGCAAGAAGCTCCCGCGGCAGACCTCGCAGGTCATGTTCTCGATCGGCTCGATCTATGAGCGGCAGAATCGTCCCTTCCAGGTGATTTCGCACTACCAGGAGTACTTGAAGAAGTACGGGAAGGTCGGGGCGCCGCAGCAGATCATCCAGGCGAACACCGCGATCGGCCGGGCCTACTGGTCGCTCAACAAGAAGAACGAGGCGCGGAAGTACTTCCAGGCCGCGGTCCGAGGGTGGACGTCAGGCGCTCCGAAGCGGATTCGCGCCATGAACACGTCGAAGGAGGCCAAGATCGCGAATCTGCGCGAAGCACTCGACAGTGCTGCCGAGGCGCAGTTCTATCTCGCGGAGTACAAGTTCGCCGACTTCGAGAAGGTTGCCTTCCCGAAATACAAAGGCGGCAAGAGCTTGGCCAAGGTCAAGAAGTGGTCGGAGACCGAGTTCAAGAGATGGATGAAAAAGAAGCTCGCTGTGCTTCGTACCGCCGAGAGCGATTACGCGAAGGTGGCGAAAATGAACGTCACCGTAGACGGGATCAAGATGCAATCGGCTCCGTGGCAAATCGCGGCGGTATCGCGCACCGGTGAGATGTATCGCAGCTTCGTGGACGAGTTCCGCGATGCGCCGATTCCCCGCGAGATCGAAAAGGACCCAGGGCTCTTCGACATCTACGTGGGGGCGCTCGACGACGCGTCTGAGCCCCTGCAACGACAGGCGATCGACAAGTTCGAGTTCTGTCTGAAGACGGCGACCCAGGTTCGCTGGTTCAACAAGTGGTCGAGGGCTTGCGAGCAAGAGCTCAACTCCCTCAACCCGAAGCAGTACCCGGTGGCCGCGGAGCTCCGCGGAGAACCGAACTACGTCAAACACACTGTAGGTCAACCGGGTGCGGTCGATCTCGGAGGCATCAAGGATACGTCGCTGACGTCGAAAGACGCCGTGGCGGAAAGGGGGAGGCCATGATGCGCAACCGCACAGTGGCGATCATCGCGACCACGCTCGTGGTCGGCTGTGGAGGGGGCGACTCCACCAGCAAACGCAGCATTCCAGACGCGGACGTGGCGCTCACGGCCGGCGGCGAGGCAATCACGACGGCTGATGGCAGCGCGGTGAGCAAGAAGGCGCACAATCGCTGGGAGGCGGCGCTTCGGGAGTTTGATCACAACGAGAACTCCGGGTGGACCGCGGCCAAGTGCAGCGCGTCCTCGAAGGAGTTCGAAAGAGCGGCCGCTGCCCAGGGTGGAGCGTTCGCCGAGGCGCACTACATGGCGGGTCTGGCCCTCGAGCGGTGCGGAGACACCGGTGCCAACAAGCACTACGAGGCTGCGCTCGAAGCCGACGACAAATTTTGCAAGGCGAGGGTCGCGCTCGCACTCGAGGACCTCGAGGCAGGCAACGTGAGCAAGGCCAAGGGTGAGTTCGAGCGCGCGATCAAGGACGACCCTCAGTGCACTTCCGGATACACCAATCTCGCCATCGTGCAGCGATCGGCGGGTCAAGACGACGAGGCGCTCAAGAATCTACGGAGAGCTCTCGCGATCGAGTCCGACTATCTATCGGCGTTCAACCAAATGGCGCTCTTGCACTACGACCGAGGCCGTCGGGACAAGCCTGCAGAGCTCGATCTGGCCGAAGTCGTATGCCGACAGGCCCAGATGATCGACGAGAACTATGCGCCCATCTACAACACGTGGGGCCTGATCAAGGTGTATAAGGGTGACGTCATTTCGGCTCTTCGCTTCTTCCAAAAGGCGATCATGCTCGACCCGAACCTCTTCGAAGCGCAGATGAACTTCGGCGAGGTCACGATCTCGTTCCGCGGCTACGAAGATGCCCGCAAGGCGTTCGAGCAGGCGGTGGCGCTCGAGCCGGACGACTACGACGCCATCATCGGACTCGGAACGGCCCTTCGTGGACTCGAGCAGTTCCCGGCGGCCCAAGCGCAGTACGAGCGTGCGCAGAAACTCGACCCGAGCCGGGCAGAGGCGTACTTCAACCTTGGCGTGCTGCATCAGGACTACATGTCGGGTTCTGTCGATGACCTGAAGAAGGCCAAGCAGTACTTCAACGACTTCCTCAAGCGAGCGGGCAGTCAGCCCGAGTTCCGGGCGAGCGTGTCCGACGTCAGCAACCGCTGCGCTTCGAGGGGCAAGAAGCGCGGTGCGCCGAAGTGTCGACCGGGACGCATGCAGAACATCAATATTTCCATCGAGGCGATGCAGGTCGCAGGATAGGTGGCAGGGCTGATGAAAACGACTTGGAAGTTCACCATGCAAACACTTGGTTTCATTGCTGTACTTGGTGTTGGGATGACCTTCGGAGCGCCAGTTTCGCAGGCACAATCAGAAGTCGCGGCCGAAACGACCTACGACTTCGAAGATGATCTGGTTTCGGGCGACTTGGTGCGGCCCGACGGGGAGCAACTGATCGTTCGTCGCCGTGGGCGTCGCGCGTCACTCATCCAGATTCGAGAGCATTTTATTCCCGAGATGCTGAAATCTGTGGAAGATTTGTAATGGGGGTTTCGGGTGAGTGATTCGAGTCACAATACTTCGGTTGCTTTCTCTGTCTACGACGGAGAGGAGCTGCTCGGCACGGAAACGCTGAGCCAAGAGATCATCAAGATCGGTCGGCTGCAGACGAGCGACGTTCGTCTCGAGGACGACAAGGTGAGTCGAATGCACGCAGTCATCGAGGTGGCCGCGCATGGGGAGGTGTACATCATCGACCTCGGTTCGGCGTCGGGCACCTTGGTCAACGGCGAGAAGGTCAACAAGCGCAAGCTTCAGACTGGGGACGTCGTGCAGATCGGGAACAAGCGCCTGCACGTCGACATCATCACCGGGAAAGTCGCCATGGCTTCGAGCCCGCCGGTGGCGATTGCGGTCGGTGCGGAACGCGATACTCCCTTGGTTGATGAACCCGGGATGAGGGCGATCATGGACGAAGAGTCGGAGCCACGGCAGAAAGCGCCGGAAGCGGAAGAAGACTCCGGCCCCAAGTTCAATCCTTTCGAAGTGGGTGCGAAGCGCTTGTCGCGAACGCCCTTCGCGAACACGGTTGGCGAGGACGGCGACGAGTACAGCCTCGTCGCCACGACGGGTGCAGTTCCCTCCCACGAAATCGAGACCAACGAGCGCTCGATTGAAGTTTCGGTGCTTTGGGGTGAGACCAGCGTGCTCAACGTCGACTACCTCACGCCAGCACGTGACTACTATGTTGGGGAGCCCGACAGTGAAGATGTCGACTTCGTACTGGGTCA
>JBATTM010000278.1:0-1970 GCA_049670545.1 Polyangiales bacterium | reverse complement strand
GGAGAGCTGACGTGGGGGGTGCCCACCGAACGAAGATCAAGCTCGCGCGACGAATCGTCGCTGGGACCCGCGCACTCCAATCCGTGCTTCAGAGCGCGGAGCGAACGGTTGAAACGTGGATGGGTGTCGCGCTACGCGCCGCCCTGAACGATGAAGAGAAGCAGGCGCTGGGGATCGCCTTGTACGACGACACCTTCAACCCGGACAACGATCGCGACGGGCTCTATCCGTGGGAAGAATCCTGGTTCTCGCGGAGACTACCACCCCCCCCGGCACGTGTGCTGATCGGGGCGGCAGGCGCGGGCCGAGAGGCGGTCGTGCTGGAACGTCGTGGGTACACCGTCGTTGCTCTGGAGCCCTCTACCCGGGCAGCCGCGCACTGTGCGGCGGCGCTCGGGCGAGGATCCTCCGTGGTGCACGCCTCCTACCAGGACCTGATCGCGGCATTGTCAGGCGAGTCTGACCCGCCGTTTCCGCTCACGGGCGACGATCGATTCGACGCCGTCCTGCTGGGTTGGGGAAGCTTCGGGCATTTGCTTCGAGAGGAAGATCGCGGTCGGCTGCTCGCGGCATGCAGCACGGTGTGTCCTACGGGGCCCATCCTGCTCAGCGTGTTCCGACCCAATCGCGCCATGAGGGGACGCTCTACGACGGGCGCGGTGCCTGTGTTCTTGCCTTGGGGCGGGTTCCTCGCGGAGCCGACACCCGAAGAGATCTCGGGGCATTGCACGACGCTCGGTCGAGAGCTCGTCGCGGCGCTTGATGCCGATTCGCCGTACTTCACCTTGTTGTCGTCACAAACGGTGACGACGACGGACGAACCCGCCGACCGAGATCCTGCCGTAGTTGAGCGCTGAGAGAGAGTGCGCCTCGAGAGAGAGACCCATTGAGCAGATGGGGAGTCCAATAGGCGCCAGGCCACGCGCCCGCTGCCCGAATCGCCGCATGGTCTCTCGCGTCGAGACCTAGGTACTCCACCACCTCTCCTGCGCCCACGTAACCTCTCGACGCGGATGCCCCCAACACGTAGCCGGCCGCGCGGCGCAACCGGAGGGCGTTCAAGTGCGCGGCCAAGCCCCTCGCGTCGAACGCGAGTGCCCCGAGCAGCCAATCGACGTCATCGAGCACCACCGGGTCATCGGGGCGGAGGCGGCTCTTGACGGCATGCCCGACCACATGCGCCAGCGCGTCCATGTCGTCCACGCGCAGGACCGGCGCCGCGAAGAGAGCGTCGTCGAGCTCGGCGCGGCCGAGAACGGCCCGAGTCGAGAGATCGAAGAGATGCGGACCGAACAGCCGGTGGTGAAGGTCGATACTCAGCGGCCAATCGTCGCGGACGAGGGTCGCGCCGCGGTTGGTGTGACTGGTCGGCTCGAAGCCAAGCGTGCCGAGCGCTCGCATCGCCCGTCCGAAATCTTCGCACGCGACGAGCAAGTCCACGTCGGCCAAGTCGCGACGACCGCGGAGCGCGGGCCACCGGGCAAGAAGCATCACGCCCTTCACCGGCGCCACCGTGATCCCCACGTGTTCAAGAGCGACGATGGCCTCATCCGCGAGGCGGACGGCCAAGTCGGCCGCAAGACTGCACGCGAGCTCGTCGTTCGCCACCAACGCGCGAGAAGATCGGGGCTGCGACGCAAAGTGCACGCATCGAGTCTACTCTGACGGCGGAGATGTGCAGCCTGGTCGCCCGCGCGCGCTGCAATCGGGCAACGCAAGCGAACGAATTGCGGCACGCCGCGTGCGGTTCGGCTTCCCGAGAAGAGCTGGTATACTCGCTTCCCATGAATCGTATTTCTTATGGGTGCTTGTTCTTGGCGTTGCTGCTTGCCCTCGCGGGATGCTCGGAGGACGGAACGGGTGGTAGCGGCGGATCCGGAGGAACTGGCGGCATCGGCGGCACCGCTGGAGGCGGTGGTACAGCCGGAGCCGGTGGTACCGCTGGCATGGGCGGGGTCTCAGGCATGGGT
>JBATTM010000277.1:0-17553 GCA_049670545.1 Polyangiales bacterium | reverse complement strand
GCTCCGAGGGAGCCGGCGCAGGCCGCCCCGCCACCGCGCCCCCAGCAGGCGACTCGTGGCGCAGGCCCTGGCGGAGCCTTTCGGTTGCCTCCCTATGTGCCGAAAGACGGCGACGAGATTGTCCCTTTTACGCGTCGTCGGCGGATTATCGCGGACCACATGGTGTTCTCGAAGCAGACGGCGCCCGACGTTGTCACGCTTGCCGAATGCGACCTTCATCGTACGGCGGTCCTGCGGGACCAGCATAAGGCGCACTACAAGAAAGAAGGGGTCGGCCTCACGTATCTGGCGTTCGCGATCGCAGCGACAGCACGCGCCCTCCGAGAAACTCCGGACATCAACTCACGTGTCCTCGAGGACGCCTATGTGATACTCGCCGAGGTCAACGTGGGTGTCGCCGTCGATACTGATCAGGGGTTGGTGGTACCGGTGATTCGAAACGCCGACGACCTCACCATTCGCGGGATCGCCCGTGCGGTCGCCGACCTCGCCGAACGAGCTCGATCGGGCAACCTGACCCCGGACGACCTTTCCGGCAAGACTTTCACAGTGTCGAACCCCGGGCGGCGCGGGAATCTGGTGGGCGGTGCGATCATCTCGCAACCCAATGTCGGCATCCTTCGGCTCGGCACGATCAAGAAGCGTGTCGTCGTCATCGAGCACGAAGGCGAAGACGTGATGGCGATCCATCCAGTGATGCACATGGCACTCACGTATGACCACCGCGTTGTCGATGGTGTGCATGCCAACGGTTTCCTCTACCGCATCAGCGAGATCCTCGAATACGGCGATTTCGAGGTCTAGATGCGCTAGGGCGCACGGTGAACGCTCGGCGTGGTAGCGTTCCTCGCAGTGGCGGAAGAGTTCCTCGTTCGAATTGCGATTCTCGCGACTGCTGGCGTCATCGTCGGCTACGCAAGCGGGCTCTTCGGCATTGGCGGAGGGGTGATCCTCGTCCCGACCTTCCTGACGACCTTTCCTCGTTTCGGTGCGAGCCCCGAGGTGGTGATGCATTGCGCCGTGGGGACCTGTCTTGCCCTGGTCGTGCCTGCGGCGATTGCATCGACGCGAAAGCACTACGCGCTCGGCAACGTCGAGCTCGATCTCCTTCGGTCTTGGCTCCCCTGGGTGGCTCTCGGAACCCTCGTCGGAGTGCTGACGGTCGAGCTGCTACGGGCTCGCGATCTCAAGATGATCTTCACTCTCTATCTCATCGCGACGACCCTCTACGTCGCGGCTCGGAAAGCATCCGAGGCCGGTGAGGAAGGGCGTCCACCGGCGATTGTGAGGGCGGTTGGCGGCTCGATCATCGGTGACCTGTCCGTCTGGCTCGGCCTCGGGGGCGGGACTTTCGCGGTCCCGTTCTTTCGTGCCTTTCACTACCCGATCAAGAAATCGATCGCGGTATCTGCAGCGACGGGGCTGGTCATCGGCTTCGGGGGTGCCGCGGGTGCGATCTATCATGGGTGGGGCGTCGCGGGTCGCACTTCGTACTCGATTGGGTACGTCGATGGCATGGCGCTCGCAGTGATCGGCCCCATCGTGATGCTCACGGCCCCTCTCGGGGCGAAGGCAGCGTCGGGCGCCTCCGAGATGCTGCTCAAGTGGGTCTACGTCGCATTGCTTGGAGGGATCGCCGCTTACATGGCGGTGCGCACGTTTTGACTCAACGGTAGATCCACTTTCCCTTCGACACGCCTCCGGCGAGCCATTTCGCAGTGTCGAGCGCGCATCCGGAGGGAGACCATGGTTCCGTTTCGAGCGTCGCCGGGTCACGCGCGAGGCATTCCTCCATGAACGCCTCGATCCTCGCTGCGCGGCTGTCCCACGTGAGTGCTTCGGCTTGGGTGGCGCATGCGTCGCCGAGTCGCTCGAGACGCCGATCGTCACTGAGCAACACCCGCAGTTGGTGCTCTGCCTCGGTCGAGTCTCCCGGGGTCACCAGCCAGGCGTTCTCGTCGTGAGCGAGTATCTCTGCCGTGTCCGGGGTCGAGCCTGCGAAAATCGGGCGTCCCGCGGAGAGGTACACGAAGAGCTTCAAGGGCAACACGGTGTTGCCGACCTGCTCGAGGGGGGTCGCGGATGGAGGGATCGTGAGGACGTCACTGGCGTAGAGATAGGGCGCGATCGACGAAGACGTTTGCCACGGCGCCACGCGAACGTTTGCGATCGACTCCGCCGCAGCCTCGATGGGGCCTCGGCCCGTCGAACCGACGAGCATGAAGAGGACGTCCGGCATGCGGTGCGCGAGCTCGAGGATCATCTCGAGCCCCTTCTTTTCGTTGATTCGTCCCGCGTACGTGACGATACGGGGTTCGGGGGGAAGGTCGAGCAGCGCGCGTGCCTCTTGCTTCGACAGCGTGGGTCGCATCCGCCCTGGGTCGAAGCCGTTGTGCACGACGCGGAGCTTCGCGTCCGGTACGCCGATGCGGCGATACGACAGACAGGCGTATTCGGAATGGACGACGATCCCAAGAAAGTTCGGATGCGCCATGAAGCGGCGAAAGACGGGCTGAAGCGGCGGAAACTGGTCTCCCCACGGCCGGTAGTGATCCATCAACACGCGTTGGCCGCACTGGAGCGATCGCATGACGACGATCGGGTTCCGCGCGTAAACCAAGTCGGCGCTGTCGAACCATGGGTGCTCCGGGAAGTGCAGGGCGTGGTACGCGTGTTGCGCCGCGATGTTCTTCGTGAAGCTCCTGGCCGCGGTGATGTGCAGGGGCGTCTCGATGCCGTAGTACGTCCGCACTTCGTCCTCGAAGCTTTCATCGCACCCGGGTGGCGCCGGGACCGAAATCGTCGCCTCGTGGCCCCGCCCGGCCAACGCGCCCGCTGTGTTTAGGACGACTTCGGCGTCTGCTTGGCTATTCGGGAGCAAGTTCTCGTAGCTGAAGAGGATCCGTCGCCCAGGCGTCGTGCGGAGCTCACTCATCGCGCCTGCCTTCGGGCGAGCAGGAGCATCACCGCGGGCATCGTGAGGACCGCCGCGAACAGGCAGGTCACTTCGCTGATCGCCATCGCGAGGCCGAAGGAATTCATGGCCTGATTCGCGCTCACGTAGAGTGACGTGTATCCCACGATCGTCGTCAGCGAACAGAGCACGACCGCGCCGCCTGACCTCCGCACGGCCGACGTCACGGGATTGGGGGTCCCAGCCTCCTCTTCCAGTCGATAACGACGCATGACGTTGATCGAGTAGTCGACTCCATTGCCGAAGGTGATCGGGAAGGCCACGAAGTTGAGAAAGTTCAGTTTCATCCCGAGGGCGGCCATGGTTCCGGCCATCCACACGATCCCCATCAAGAGCGCCATGATCGAGAGCAGACTGTCTCGACGGCGCCGAAACGACACCAGCACCAGCAGCACGGTCGCCAGGAACGCGGCGCCGATGGCTTTGGGCATGTCCTCATATACCGCGCTGATCATGTCGGCGAAGACCGGGGCCCTGCCGGCGAGCGGGGGTCGACTCCCGTTCGACATGCGAAGTGTTCGGAGCGCACCCGCCCACTCGACGAGGTAGCGGCCGTCCCAAGTCGAGAATTCGTCCGACTCCTGCACCATCATGATACGGCCCCGAGTTCCATCCTTCTCGGCGAACCGAAGGGCGACCTCGTCGGGGAGATCATCGAGCGTCGGGACGACCAAGGTTTCCGGCGGGATGTTGTCGGCGATCTGCTGGAGCGTCTCCTCGTCGTCTACGTGCTCGCGGATGTCGATGCTGAGCTCACGAATCTCCGCGAGAAGGGGCTTCTTCTCCTCGGCGTCGTTCGGGAGAAACTCCACGAGGGAGTGATGACCCCCGTGGATGCTCGACGGCATGGCATCGAGTTGCTCACCGACCAGAGCAACGTCGTCTTGGCTATCCACCAGAACGGCGATCCCGCGTCCTTGCTCGTGCGAGGACAAGATCTTGTTGACTCGCCACTGCACGAGGCGCGCTTCCGAATTCCCTTCCTCGCGCACCGAGCGCAGGTTCCGAAAGTCGTATTCGAACGGATCCTCGATGATGGCGTAGGTAACCATCCCGACCGAGGCGATCGACAGTGCGATCGAGGCAAAGACGATCCCCCGCGGGCTGCGTTCGGCAGCGGCGGCAAAGACATCGGCGAAGCGACCCCACTGTCGCTTCGCGACCTTCGCAACCGGAAACGGGCGGAATCGCTCGTACGCGGCGACCGCAGCCGGCAGCACGGTCACCGCGGAGATCCAACAGAAGACCATGCCGACGCCGCCGATCACGCCGAAATCGCGGAAGCCCCGGAAGTCGGTAATCAGAAGTGAGCCGTATGCGAGGGCGGCGGCTCCGGAGGCGATCAAGGTAGCAAGCCACGTGTTGCGGTGTGCGTCGAGGATGCCTTGGGCCACCTCTGCCCCACCTCGCCGCTCCTCGAAATAGCGGGACAACCATATGATGTTGGGATTCACCCCGTTGCCGATGATGATGCTGCCAAGAAACGCGGTGGACGCGTTGAGCGAATCGACGGTGAGGTCCGCGACCGCGAAGCTCGCCAGAACCGCGGGGATGAGGCCGGTCCCGAGAAGGACCACTGCGCGAGGGCGGCCAAAGAACAGTACGATCAGGATCAGCACCGTCGCCACGGTGAGTGTGGTGGCGAGCACGAGTTCACGCGCGATCGCTTGCTGCTCCTCTTTGGCGATGATCACATCGCCGGAGAGCGTGACTTTGAGGTCGCTCGCGTAGGAAGTTGGGTCGAGATCCGTGATCTTCTCCCGAACAGCCTCGATGACGCGACCCGCCGCGTTGGCATCGCCGCCGATTTCCGATCGGATGAACATCGCGACGAGATCCCCGTCTTCGTGCTGGTAGAAGCCTTCGGGGAACTTCTCCGCAGTCTCCTCTCCACGGTCGCTCTCTTCTTCTAGCTCGTCGAGAATGTCTTCGACGCTTTCCCGTTCGTCTTCGTCATAGAGGTCGACCCACAGCGGGTTGTGTTTGAGGCGCTCACGGTCGAGACGATCCTCGAGCGCATCCCGAAGCCGTTCGAGCAAATCCAGGGGCGCGTAGAGGTGCTTGTTCTCACGAACGAAGTCGTCGTAGGCACCCACGTTCCAGTCGATGATTCCCGTTTGCTCTGAGGGGAGTTCTCCGAGTTCGCTGGCCAGATCTTCGACGAACCTTCGCATGCCATCGACGTCCTTCGATGGCGACTGGACCGCGACCGTCAGCGCCGAGAGTCCACGGACGCGATCGCGGACCTTGTCGAGATCCTGAACGCTCGGGCGGTTCTCTGGAAGCAGGGCGATGAAACGGCTGTCGAGACCCAGGTTCCGAGCGAAAAAGACCGAAACCACCGATACGATGAGGGCGGCGAACAGAATCCAATACGGTCGGCGGGCCTGCACGTCGGCCAGTTTTTCGAGGAAACCGTTCACCTAGGTCGCTCTCCTGCCACGCACGCCCCTCCTTATGACGGAGAAGTGTCCTCCGCGCATCCTTGCGCTGGGCCACCGTGGTGCAGTCCGATACCGGACGCACCCGCTCAGAGTCTGCCCCGAAGAAGCCGACGACTCCGCGCGTCGAGCCGGTCCGGACCTACTGCGGCTGCGGAAAGCGTCGCTCGGTGGCGCACGCGTCTTCGTTGCCGAATTTGCACGCCGCCCTGACGTCACGCATCGCGAGTTCGGTTTCGCCTCGGCGATAGTACGTGCCGCTCCTCTCGAACAGCGCAACAGGGTCTCGGGGCCGCCGCTTCAAGTAGCGGTTCCAGTGGACGATGATCTCGTCGAGGCGACCCTGGCTGAAGAGTAGGTCGTCGAGGACACGATGGGCTTCGAGGTTGGTGGCATCGATCCGAATCGCGCGAAGCAGATCACGCTCTGCTTCGGCGTCGGAGCCCTTTGCAGCGAGGGCACGCCCTCGTACCGCGAATGCTTCCGCGTAGCGGGGGTGTAGTTCCAACAGCTGGTCCAGGTTCGAGATCGCCGCATCGATCTCGCCTGCGTCGATCTGAAACGATACGACCCGCACGAGCTCTGCCAAGATGCTGCGAAGGCTCTCTTCCGCGTGTTCGTTCGCCGGGTCGAGCCGCATGCCCAATGCGTAGTCGCGCGCGGCGGCCTCGTGGCGATCGAGTGCGAGGAGGCTATCTCCTCGCAGCCGGAGGGCCTCCGCTGCCTGCGGACGGAGTTGGAGGGCCTGCTCGAGCGCCTCAACCGCTTCTTCGTGCCGCCCGAGATCCTGGAGCGCCGCCGCTCGGGTCATGAGCCATTCGGTGCGAGGGCTGTACTCCAGTGCCTGCTCGCAGGTTCCGATCGCCTCCTCTGAGTCACTTTCGATCGCGGTCGTACAAAGATCCGCTTCGATCGCGCCCTGCAGTTGGCGGGACTTCGGGTTGTCGTCGAGCGACTCCCACGCGTCGACCTTCTCCTGCATGAGCGCGTGCGAGCCACCCGACCGAGGCGAGATGGAGTCCAGGTACGCGAATCGAATCTCTAGGCATGCCGGGCACGCGATCAATGCTTCCTCTACGATGCCCGTCTTGACGTCTACGTTCGCCCCGCGGGCGGATGCGATCGCAAGCCGGCGCGTATAGGGCGCAACCTGCTTGGGGTGAAGGGCGAGCGCCCGTTCTACGTCCCGAGTGGCGCGCCCGAGGACCTTGTCCGCGTGCCTTCGACTCTTTGTGGAGCCATTTCCGCGCCGAAGGAGTTCGCGCGCCACGGCGATGCGATGGTGGGCGCGTGCGAGGTGGGGAGCGAACGACTTCGGTGTCGCCTTGGCCCATGCGTCGATACGTCGTCCCATACGTCGATCCGCGCTGTCGAACGTCGACATCGCGACGATTGGCCACACTTCATTTCGAACGTCGTTCTCGGCGGCCGACTGAAGGCCTTCGAGCGCACGAGACAACCGCACGTAGCGCTTGTCGTAGAGGAGCGTGATGAGCGCGAGCTTGTCGGGAAGATCGTTCGGGTAGTCGTATCGATCGACTCCTGGTCGTCCGAGCATCACACGGTCCGCGGTGTCAGCGCGCTCTTCTTTGCTGGCGTCGACTCCCCTCGTCGCACCGTCGCTGGTGCCGGCCTCCAGGTTCGCGCGTTGTTGGTCCGCGAAGACAACGAGTCCCACGCCCGCCAGCCCGATGAGGCCAAAGGTCACCACGAGGACCAAGCTCATTCTGGATCGAGGCGCTGGAGCTTCGTCCTCGTCCACACCGTTCTCGCGCCGGCATACGATGCATCCTTGGTGGACCGCTGGGTCGTAGATCATCCCATGGGCATCGCAGCGCGTGCCCTTCTTGTCCTGCATGCTCATTCGTTCCCCGGTTTCCCTCACTGCCAGGTTCGAGGATCCAGAGGGACGAAGCAAATTCGACCGAAGCGCCCCGGGATGGGCCATGTCGGGTAGAGTTCCACCATGTGTGCGGCCCCCGAACCCCTTGTGCGAGAGAGCGCGGTGTTCGTGTGGGCGGACCGGGCGTTGTTCGTCGGGAATCGCTCCGAGACGGACATGCACTCCCATCACGCGACCGAGCTGAGCGTGGCTCTTGATGATCTCGGAATCGAGATCGGCGGTCGCATGCAGCCAGCGCTACGCGGCGTGTGTGGCGCGGTGGTGCGCGCAGGCGCTGAGCACAGACTCGCCATACCCGGCCCGAAGATCGCAGTTCTCTACGTCGATCCCCAGTCGGCTATCGCTGCGTCACTGCACGAGTGGCTTGGGGACGAAGAACTGCGCGTGCTCCCGGAGGCTAGCGCGTCGGAGGCTCGCCGACGGTTGGGCGGTCTGCTGTCCGCGGCCGAGACCAGTCTCGCGGATGCACGCGCGATCTGCGACGTGCTCATCTCGACGTTCGCGACCGAGTCGATCAAACCCACAGTCGACCACCGGGTCCGTCGGGTGATGCAACGCATCGACACCGAGCTCGATGCGCCTCCCGGGCTCGACGACCTTGCCGCGTCCGTGGGCATTTCGCCGAGCCGACTGCGGCACGTGTTCCGCGAGCAGGTCGGGCTTCCCATCAGTCGGTACGCGCTCTGGATGCGGCTACGCACCGCCCTCGTCGAGGCCCTCGAGGGCGCGCCGATGACCCGGGCGGCTCAGACCGCCGGGTTTTCTGACGCCGCCCACTTCACCCGGACGTGTCACCAGATGTTCGGATTGCCACCTACCGCCTTTGCGCCGGTGGATCACGTATTGGTCGAGTAGGGTGCGCTCTGCCGATTCCAGCCGATTCGTTCAAGCCCGGCGCTCGGCGTGACCGTACGATCGGCGCATGTCGAATCCACGCCACCCAGTCGACCGTTCCGACCACTTCTGCGTCATCGGTACAGGCCCCGCGGGCCTCTTGGCCGCGCGCTCCCTCAAGCATGCGGGAATCCCGTACGAGCAGTTCGACAAGAATGACGATGTTGGCGGGATCTGGGACATCAAGAACGAGTGGTCGCCGATGTACGAGAGCGCCCACTTCATCTCTTCTCGGACGGTCTCGAATCTGCCCGGCTTCCCGATGCCGGACGACTATCCCGACTACCCCAATCACCGGCAGATTCTCGCCTACCTTCGGAGCTTCGCCCGAGCATACGACTTGTACCCCCAGATGACGTTCGACATGCCCATCGAGCAGGCGGTGCCCGAAGAGGACGGTGAGCACTGGGTGGTGACCCTGGGAAACGGCGAAACACGACGGTACCGAGGGCTGTTCCTGTGTAGTGGCAATACCTGGGACCCGAACATGCCCGAGTACCCAGGAACGTTCACCGGCGAGGTCATCCACTCGGTCGACTATCGCGACGTAGGTCAGTTCGCCGGCAAGCGCGTGCTGGTCGTCGGCGGCGGCAACTCCGGGTGTGACATCGCGTGCGACGCGGCGATCCACGCCGATGCCGCGTATATCAGTTTGCGGCGCGGCTATCACTTCATTCCGAAGTACATCTTTGGTCAACCTGCCGACAAGTTCGCCGGCGGCATTGCACTGCCCCGGTTCATCGAACGTCCGATGTTCGAACTCCTGCTGCGGATGGTGGTTGGCGACCTCACCCACTACGGCCTTCCCAAGCCCGATCACCCTGTGATGGCGAGTCACCCCATCATGAACACCCAACTCTTGCACTACCTCGGTCACGGCGACATCGCCTATCGGCCTGACATTGCGCGGTTCGACGGCAACACGGTGCATTTCAAGGACGGCGCGCAGGTCGAGGTCGACATGATCGTGTTCGCGACGGGGTACAAGGTGACGTATCCCTATCTCGACCGAAACCTATTCGAGTGGATCAGGAAGTACCCCGACCTCTACCTCAGCGCACTACACCGAAAGTTCGACAACGTCTGTTGCCTTGGCCTTCATCAAACCGATGGGGGCGCGTACGACTTCTTCTCCGTCCAGGCCGACATGATGTGCAACTTCATTCTCGACCAGGACGCTCACCCAGCGCGCGCAGCGAAGTTTCACGACCTCAAAGCGACCGACCGACCCGATCTCTCAGGTGGCGTCGAGTACGTCGACTCGGCGAGGCACGCGACCTATGTGAAGAAGGCGACGTTCAAGCGCTATTGCCAAAAGCTCATGCGCAGGTTCCGTTGGAAGTCGTTCGGAACCTCCGTGCAGCCAACCCCAGTCGCCCTTCCGGATGCGGTGTGGC
This sequence comes from Polyangiales bacterium, assembly GCA_049670545.1. GTDB lineage: Bacteria > Myxococcota_A > Polyangia > Polyangiales > Houyiibacteriaceae > SG8-38. Next base: position 7,944 of record JBATTM010000277.1, on the reverse strand, counting down.
CTCCGGCCTCCGCCGGTGTTACGCCTCCGGGTGCCCATCCTGGTCGCTGAGAGCCTTCGAAAGAGTTACGGCGAGCTGACGCTGCTCGACAGAGTCGACTTGTCGATTCACGCGGGCGAGCGCGTGGGGCTCGTGGGGTCCAATGGCGCGGGAAAGTCGACGCTTGCGCGTATCGTCGCAGGCCTCGAGCCTCCTGACGATGGCCGGGTCGCGACCCGCCGAGAGGCGACCGTCCGGTACCTCAGCCAGGAGCCGGATCTGCCGGTCGACCGGGTCGCGCGAGACGTGGTCGCGGACGGTCTTGGTGCATGGGCCGATGCCTTTCGCGCGCACGATGCCCTGAGCGAGCGCATTTCGAACCAAGAGCCCGGCTGGGAGTCTCTGCTCACCGCGCAGGCCGCGAGTGCGCACGAGGTCGAGAGACTGGGCGGGTGGGAGCGCAGCCACCAGGTGGATGTCCTCCTCGAGCAACTCGGCATGGGGGAAGTCTCGAGACCGATCGGCGAACTCAGCGGGGGAGAACGACGGCGCGTCGCACTCGCCAAGCTCTTGGTCGAGGAGCCCTCGCTGGCGATCTTGGACGAACCCACGAACCACCTCGACGCGGACACCATCGAGTGGCTCGAGGGATATCTCACCGAGCAATACGGCGGGGCGCTCGTCTTGATTACCCATGACCGGTATGTGCTTGATCGCGTCGCTACTCGAACCCTCGAGATCGCCGACGGGAAGATCTATAGCTACGATGGGGGTTGGCAGCGATACTTGGCCGCGAAGGCCGAACGCATGGCCCATGCCTCTAGAGCGGAAGCCAACCGGCAAAACCTTCTTCGCACGGAGCTCGAATGGTTGCGCCGTTCGCCCAAGGCACGAACGTCCAAATCGAAGGCGCGTGTCGACCGGGCCGTCGCGCTCCGTGATGCTCAGGGGCCTCGTGCCGAAAGGGCTGCGCGCTTCGAGCTGCAGACGGAGCGTCTCGGCGGAACGGTTCTCGAAGCACGAGGCCTGACCCTCGAACTCGGAGGAAAGTCCCTGGTTCGCGGGTTCGACTTCGTGTTGCAGAAGGGCGAGCGCATCGGGATCGTAGGACCCAACGGGGCGGGAAAGACCACGTTGCTCAAAGCCCTCATCGGCGCCTTCGATCCGGCGGAGGGACAGGTCATTGCTGGCCAGAACACGAAGTTCGCGTACTTCGACCAGGGCCGAAGTGGTCTCGATGACGGCGAGACGCTTCAGTTCAACGTCGCGGAGGAGCGCTCGCACGTCGATTTTCAGGGCAATTCGGTTGATATCAGAAGCTATCTGAAGAGGTTTCTCTTCGAGCCGCATCGCGCGCGGGACAAGGTGTCGGCGTTGTCGGGCGGCGAGCGGGCTCGTGCGGCGTTGGCGAAGATGCTCCTGGTTCCCGCGAACGTTCTCATGCTCGACGAGCCGACGAACGACCTCGACGTGTCAACGCTCGCCACGCTCGAGGCGATGTTGGTGGCAGGCGATTCGACCGCCCTCATCGTTTGCCACGATCGCTACTTTCTCGACCGCGTCGCCACCGGCATCCTCGCATTCGAAGCCGACGGCCAAGTGACCGCATACGCAGGAAACTACAGCGACTACCGCGCCAACAAGATGGGGCGTCGCCGCGACGGCGGCGCGAGGAAAGGGGGCGACGGCGCGCAGGCCTCGTCCACGACACCACAAGCCAAACCTCGCAAGCTCTCGTACCTCGAGAAACGCGAGTTGACCGAGATTGTCGACCTCATCGAAACGACGGAGGCACGCGCGGCCGAGATCGAAGCGAGCCTCGGGAGCCCGGCGCTCTATACCGAGCACGCCTCGGACGTGCCGACGTTGATCGAGGCCCAGCGGGAGACTCAGGAGAAGCTCGACCAGTTGATGGCACGATGGATGGAACTCGAGGCGATCGGCGCCGGTGAACCGGGTGATGCCCCCTAATCGACGGGAGGCTTCTCGAGCTCTTGCGCCTCGTTACGGGCCTTCTTGTCTGCCCTCTTCTCTTTCCGACTCATCTTCTTCCCGTGATACGCATTCGGATCGTGCACGACGTCGGCTGGGGTGACGGCGCCGTTCAGCACCCAGGTGTAGGTGTCCGGCACGAATACATACACCGCCTTCTTGGCGCAGCCATGCGCGGCGATTTGAGAAGCAAGGTTACGCGCCCCCTCTTCGTCAATCACGATGAGTTCGATCTGTTCTTTCGGGCATTGGAAGTCGAACGAGGCGCGCGTGAGCACGGTCGTTGCACTTCGGCGGTTGTGGCCGCAGCCGAACGCGACGACCGAGAGGAGCAAGAGGCACGAAAGTCGACAACCCATGGCTCCGTTATGCAACTCTCGGCCGGGCAAATCCAGACCTTTTCTGCTACGGTCGCAGCTCGTGATACGTGTTCTCTTCGGCTTGGTTTGCGTGGGGGTCGTCCTCGTCCACACCTCCTGTGTTCCCTCGATCGACATCCCACCGTCTCCCGACCTCGGTCCGGTGCTGGCCGCTTTCGACGATCCGACGGCCGACGTGCGGGTCGAAATCATGAGCGAGTACGGCGATATCATCGCTCAGGTCGACCAAGAACTCACGGTCTCGAACCTCGCGCGCCAGTTTCTCGACATCATCGATAGTGTCCGCGCCGCGATCGACGGCGCCACGGACGACGAAGGGAATCTGTCGGTCGGCGGCGTCGTCGCACCGGCGCCGGACGGGTTGGTGACCATTCAGCACGTTTGTACGGGCTGGGACCCCACGCAGGCGGAGCCCGATGAGGCGACCAACGGCAGCATCGAGCTGCAGATGCCGATCGTCGGTGGGCGTCTCGGGCCGATCGTGTGGGGGGTTGCCGCCCAGTGCCTGTACCTCGTCAACGTGGGTGGCCAGCAGATTCAGGCATCATACGACGGAGACATCGCGGTGCACTTCGGAGATCTGATCGACTCCAGCCAGGAGCTCCGAAAACTGACCACGACGTTCCTCGTTGAAGGAAGCCTCGGCCTCGCAGGTGCCATCCGGCCCATCACGCAGAGCTTTCGCGTGCGCGAGGGTGGCGGGGTCGAGATCTTGGTTGAGCTAGCGGACGCCGAAACGTTCGTCTACTTCCTCGGACTGGACCAAGTCATCGAGGGCATTCGCGATCGCACCGGGACGTTCGCTTGCAGCTTGGAAGAACGCGAATGCGCAAAAGATTCCGAACCGTTCTCGTGGTAGCTGCGATTTTCGCGGTCGCTGCGGGTGGGCTCGCCCTGCGCCCACGCCTCGCGCACGCAGATCACACCTACAACACCCGGCTTCTCGATTCGACGGCGTATAGCCTCGACAAGCGGGAGTTTCGGTTGGGATTGGCGAAATGGAGCTACGGCGTCATCAAGCGTTTGCAGATTTCGACGTACACACTGCCGTGGATTCTGGGGGCTGCGTTCGAGAAAGTCGCACCCAATCTTGAGTTCAAGTCGACGCTCTACCGGAGGCGCCGATTGGCCCTCAGCCTCTCTTTCGAGTTCGCTGAGGGCGGTGTCGAGAGCACTCAACTCAACGAGGGCGAACTCGAGACGACCACCGTCAACTATCTGGTGTTCGTGACGGGGCTGGCATCTTCGGTTCGCGTGAACTCGCGCATCAGCACCCACCTCGGCGGGCAGTTTACGGGGATCGACGTCGTGGGGGACTCGAATCCCGCGGACGCGGACGTACGCGGGGTCGCGGTGGTCAACATGCTGCAGATTTGGGGCATGTTCGAATGGCGCGTGTCGCCAGTGGTCGCATTGACGCTCACCACGCGGTGGCTTCCGTACGTCAGCGACCAGGTGGTGCGAGCCAACCTCGAAATCGACGACAACACGGGGGCGATCATAGGTGTCGAGGTTGAGGTGTTCGATCTCAAGAATGGTTTTGCGGTGATCCCCGGTGCCGTGTTTTCTTGGAACCGAACCAACATCCGAATCGGCGTCGGGTACGGAGACTTCTTCGTCGAGAGCATCGGCCTCGTGATCCCTCGCTCGTTCGTCAACAACATCAGCGCGGAGTTCGACGTTTTCGTGCGGTTCTGAGGCGCGACGTGAGCCCCATGATATCGTTGGGGCGAGCACGTCCTCGAACGAGGACTACCGGTTCACGCAAGACTCCACCCTTCCGGCAGTGGAGAAGTTCCAGGTGCATAGCCTGCGTATCTTGGCGCGACGGGGTTGGCGAGCGCCGCTCCGCACGGCGGGTCAACCCGTCCTAGACGGGTCGTGGGATCCGTTGTTGCGTTCGATCGTCCAATCCACCACACTCGCGGACGCGTGCCCGCGCGGAGCTCGGAGCGCGTCGTTGTGCCCTCGGCGGAGCGGGTTGTTGCTCGTCGATTTCAACCGACTCGGTCCGTGCCGACTCGAAGCCGAGGTCGCCTTTCGTGGATAGTCCTGCCCTCGCCGCAGAGTTCGACGTACGCAAAGAGTCGTACTCCAACATGAACGACTGGCTCAACACGCTCGTTCGCAGACGCCTCGCGCAAGCCAACGAGACAGGTGAGACGCTTCCGCCTGAAATGGCGTGGGTCGCGGCGAACGACCACGACGTGTATCAGAGCCGCTTCAAACCGTTCGTGGCTGTGATCCTGGCCGTTTGCATCTACGGCATCGTGCAGACGCCCAACCCGATCGCGCTCCTCGCGACGTTCCTGTTCATGTACCTCTACATCGACTTCTATAGTGGCGTTCTCCACGTGGTACTCGACAACCCACGGTTCGTGAACCTGCCGCTCATCGGAGTCCCGTGCGTCGAGTTTCAGTGGCACCACACCTTCGCCTACGACATCGCCACCCGCCGTCTGTTCGACGTGTGGGGCGACCTCAACGTCCTGCTCCTTGCGAAGTCACTATTCCTGTTCGGGATCTGTGGCTTCACGCCTGCCGCGTTCACGGTGGCGGGCGTGGGCTACTCACTCGGGTACATGAACCAATTCTCGCACCGTCTGACACACACGGCGCCGCGCCACCGACCCAAGGCCGCCACATGGCTACAGGAGCACCACGTGTTGCTCCAACCTGCGATCCATCAAGAGCATCACACGAATCACGAGGTTTCGTTCCCCGTACTCAGCGGGCACTCACGGGGCGTCATTCAACGAATGCTCCGGGTCGTCCCGAACGGCTATCCCTGGCTCGTCCTCTTCTTGCTATTGACAGCCTTCGACCTCGTCGCCGTCGTTTGGCTGTTTCAACTGATTTGGCCGGCCTGAGCAGGCCCCGCCCCCAGGCCTTGCACCGCTAGCGGTAGTAGTACGCCCAAAAGAAACACATCTCGTCATCGACCGAGGTGCCGAATCCTACCGGTTGGTCCGTCGTGTTGTTCCAATCACAACGGAGGTTGAACGCTCCGCCGCTTGGAATCTGAAACGGCGGTTCATGGCGCACGGTCTCAGGCTCGTCCCACACGAAGTTCTCGACATCGTAGACGGCCTGCACGACATCGCGGTTCTCGTCCACGAGGTCCACGACGACGTTGGTCCCCAACTTGTGCTGGTGGCCTGTGATCGCGAAGAAATTGGCATCCGCGAGTGCGGAATTAACCTGTACCGGCGTCTCGAGGGTTGCCGTGTCGTTCTTCGGGATTGGAGCGAATCCCACCGGTCCGAGGAACTCGATGCCGGCCCGAAACTGAATGCTGTCTTCGGCCACGGTGCCAAAGGTCGACGTGGCCTCGGCCATCTGCGGCGCGGCGCTGACGTTGATGAAGTGCAGCTCGAGCCGAATCATTTGGCCTGCATCGAGCTCATACGCCACACCTTTGGGAAAGCGGAGCCTGTCGTCTGCCTTCTGCGTAATCATCAAGAGGTTGGCCTCCGTGCCCGAACCCTCGAATGGAGAGCACGGATACGGATCCGGTCGCTCCACCGTGTCATTGACCTGATAGACGATGAAGTGATGCGAGGTCGCGCCGAGCACGTTGTGCACTTCGTTGATGAACACCGACGTGTCGTTTCCGAGACGCTTCACGACGCATTGGGTGGATTCACCAGGAGGGACTTCGACTGGGCCCCATTTCACCACGAAGTTTTCGCCGGACGGCGTACCGCCAGTGCCGCCGGTTGCATCGGCACCACCCACCGCCCCAGAACCGCCCGCGCCACTCGAGCCAGAGTCGTCTCCGCATCCCGCGCCAAGCAGGGCGCACATCGTGACTATAAGAAGAAGTTTCGGATTCATGCTCCCACCGTAGCACGGCGTGGCTCGCGTGGACCGCCCGCGCCACTCTCGGTCCCACGGGTCACTAGAACTTCACGGTTACCATGACTTGGACGTGGATCGGCCAGCCAGGTGTGAAGTGAAGGTCCTCGCACCCGACGAACGACCCGTCCTCCACGACGGGACGCGTGCCGGGGGGACAATCGTCGGGCCCCACTTCCGAAGGAAGTCGGCCCGTGGTCGCGAACTGTGCCTGCCGCCAGCGCGTGTTGAACAGGTTCAGCGCTTGCGCCTTGATGCCGAAGCGCTCGTTCTCCCAGCCTAGAGACGCATCGACCCGTGTGAATCCTTCCGCGGTGAGAAAGCGATCTTCCGTTGCCGGTCGATCCGCGAGATAGAAAACGCCAAGCCTTCCGGAGATCCCCGTGCGTTCGTCGAGTGCGGTCAGACCCGCACTGATCAGGAACTCGGGAGCGAGCGCCACCGCGTTGGCGTTGCCTGGGTTGTTGACAAACTCGGCGTTCACCCAGGTGATGTCGAAGTCAGCAAGCAACCAAGGCGCGAGCTCCGCGCGCAGCTGACCTTCCACCCCGAATCTCCGAGTCGCGCCACTTGCCTCGGTCACGCCTTCGTCACCGACCCAAACCACCTCGCTGTCGAGATCGAGCCAGAAGAACGCGGTCGACAGCTCTAGGCGCTTCCACGCGAGCACGCGAGCGCCGACCTCCCAGCCAAGCGCGGCGGTAAGTGGGGTCACCGGGTCGACCGAGCGCACCACGCCGCGCGCGTCGTTCGAGTGAAAGCCGCGTCCGAAATTGACGAATAGCTGGAGAGGTTCGACCGGTCGCACGATCACGCTCGCTTTGGGCGAAAGGATGGCGTCGTTGCGTCTTCCGTCTTCGAAGTCCAGTCGATCATCGACACGAAAATGGAATACGTCGGCGCGAAGCCCCGCCACGATGCGCAGCCACCGCCACCCCAGTTCTTCTTCCGCAAAGACTCCGAAGCTGGTCTCTCCGATGCGTGCGTCGAGACGGGTGTCCGACACGACGCGAGCCGGAGCATCGTCCAGTCCGTTGTCGATGAGGTCGGTCCGGAAATTCAATCCAAAGCGAGTCTTGAGAACCGCGGGGCCGAGTCGATGGGCCAGACCGTACTGAGCACGAGTTCCCAACGTGGTTCGTGTATCGGATTGGCGGATCATGTCGCCATTGATCTCGTCGTTCGCGAAGAACGTGAAGTTCGAGAAGAGCTCGAAGTCGGCGCGCGTCACGAACGCGACCAGGTCGAGGCCCTCGCTTCGGATCGAACGATCGCCGAACGCCCCCGGCTTCGACGGGGAAGTCACATTCAGGTACAGGCTGTATCGAGAGCTGTTGCCGCCCTCGTTCGGGTCGATGCTACCAAATCGATCGAGCCTCCCGGCCTCGACTTCACGAAGCGGAATTTGCCCCGAGGCGTTCCAGCGGTTGCCGTAGATGCTTCCCGTGAGCGCTACCTTGGTGTCACCGCGGAGATCAAACGTGGCTCGCCCGAACAAGTTGAAGCGCAACTGGTCCTCGGGGTTCTCGAAGGGCCCGTCGCTTCCGAGGATATCGACTGCGAAGAGCGACTTCACCTTGTCGAGCTTCGGGCTCACGATGCCGACGCCGCGGAAGGTGCGATAGGTGCCCCCAAGAAAACTGAACGAGCTGGTCGGCTTGTCGTTGTCGAGCACTAGGTTGATCGTTCCCGCGGTCGAGAAGTCGCCGTACTCCGAGAAGTACGGCCCCTTCTT
>JBATTM010000276.1:0-10101 GCA_049670545.1 Polyangiales bacterium | reverse complement strand
GCCATCGCGAGGACTACCAGGCTCCATTCGAAGTACTCGATTTTCAAGCAAGCGTCGGCAGACGACGCGGCGGGGGGATGATCGCGGAGGCGACCATCAAAGTGCAGGTGGGCGAAGAAGTGATTCTCACCGCCGGTGAAGGCAACGGCCCGGTGAGCGCGCTCGACGCAGCGCTCCGCAAGGCACTCCGCCCCTTCTTTCCCCAAGTCGCGGAGATGCATCTGAGCGACTACAAAGTGCGTATCCTCGACGGGCGTACTGGCGTGGCTGCGACGACACGCGTGTTGATCGATAGCCAGTCAGCACACGACAGCTGGAGTACCGTGGGGGCGTCGAGCAACATCATTGAAGCATCGCTGCAGGCGTTGGTAGACAGCCTCGAGTATGGCCTCAGCCTCGAACGGGCGAGGCAAGACAAGCACGCGGAGGCCTCGGCCGCGCGAACGTAGCCTTAACCATTGCCCTCATCGCGCGCGACGTGCATGCTCCGCGTCCGCGCCAGGTTTAGAAGATGAAAGCCAAAATCACACTGCTCCCCGGTGACGGGATCGGCCCAGAGATTGTCGACGCAACCCGGCAAGTCTTGGAAGCGATCGCCGCAAAGTCTGGGCACACGTTCACGTTCTCCACTCACCTGATCGGAGGCATCGCGATCGACGAGACGGGTGTCCCGCTTCCTGACGACACCATCGTCGCGTGCCGAAGCGCGGACGCCGTTCTTCTCGGCGCAGTCGGAGGACCCAAGTGGGACGACCCGACGGCGAACGTTCGCCCGGAGCAGGGTCTTCTCGGCATGCGAAAGGCCCTCAAGCTCTTCGCGAACGTCCGCCCTGTCAAGCTGTTCCGGGGTCTCGAGGCAGCCTCGCCACTTCGCCCCGAGCGCCTGCGAGGCGTCGACCTGGTGTTCATTCGAGAGCTCACGGGTGGGATCTACTTCGGACAACCCAAAGGGAAAGAGACCGTCGACGGTAAGCGTCGGGGCTTCGACACGATGGTGTACGAGGAGCACGAAATTCGCCGCATCCTCGCGCTCGCCTTCGAGGTCGCGCGCAAGCGAAGCGGCCACGTCACCTCGATCGACAAGGCGAACGTGCTTGCGACGATGCAGGTCTGGCGTGAAGTCGCGACCGAGATGGGCAAAGACAACCCCGACATCAAACTCGACCATCAACTGGTCGACTCTGCCGCCATGCGGCTCGTCACCGACCCCTCCTCCTTCGACGTCATCGTGAGCGGGAACATGTTCGGTGACATTCTCTCGGACGAGGGCGCAGTGCTCACAGGCTCCCTCGGGCTACTGCCGAGCGCCTCTCTCGGCGAGGGCTCGCTGGGCGTCTATGAACCGATTCACGGGTCGGCACCTGACATTGCGGGCCAAGGAATCGCGAACCCCCTCGGCACGATTCTGAGCGCAGCGATGCTTCTTCGCCACAGCCTCCAGCTCGACTCCGACGCGGCCTCGATCGAAGACGCGGTGCAGAAGGTGCTCGACAACGGGCTCCGAACCGCCGACTTGAACGGCGGCCCACACGCTCTAGGCACCAACCAGATGGCAGAAGCCGTCGTCTCCGCGATCGAAGGCGCGTAACGAAAGGACCCACATGCCGCGCAAACGCGTCAGCCGCCTCTTCGACCTCAAGCAAGACGAACATGGCCGGAAGTACATGGAGGTGAACCTCGATGGGATCGCCCTTCTTCGGCTCGTTCTCACCAACAAGGGCACGGCCTTTAGCCACGAAGAACGGGTCGCCCTCCGGCTCGGTGGTCTCCTGCCGCCACAGCTCAACACGCTCGCACAGCAGATCGACCGCGTCTACGAAGGCTTCGTGCAAGCGCCGACAGACATCGACAAGTACCAGTACCTGCGGTCGCTCCAAGAGCGCCAGGAGATCCTCTACTACGCGTTGCTCGAGAAGCACCTCGAGGAGATGCTGCCGATCGTTTACACGCCGACAGTAGGCGCTGCGGTTCAACAATTCAGTGCGCTCTACCAGAACCCGCGTGGCCTGTCCTTCTCCCCTTTGAACATCGATCGCGCAGACCAAACGCTCGAGTGCTACCCGATGGAAGACGTCCGCATGATCGTCGCGACCGACTCCTCGGCCATTCTCGGGATCGGCGACCAGGGGTATGGCGGCCTTGCGATTCCCATCGGAAAGATGGCCCTCTACACGGTGGCTGGCGGAGTGAGCCCGTTTCACACCATGCCTGTCGCACTCGACGTCGGCACCGAGCGCATGGACCTGATCAACGACGAGAACTACCTCGGCGTTCGCCAGAAGCGATTGCAGGGCGAGAGCTACTACAGGTTCCTCGACAACTTCGTCGACGCCGTATGGGCGCGATGGCCCGACGCGGTGATTCAATGGGAGGACCTTTCGAAAGAAGCCGCGTTCTCCGTACTCGAACGCTACCGTGACCGCGGCCCATCGTTCAACGACGACATCCAAGGCACCGGCGCCGTCGCCTTGGCCGGGATCTTGGCCGCGTGTCATCTGCGCAAAGAGAGCCTCGTCGACGAAGTCTTCGTCATTCACGGCGCGGGCGCCGGCGGCATTGGCGTCGCCTGGGCGATCCGCGAAGGTTTGGTGCGCGCGGGTCTGAGCCGCGAGGAAGCGGCCAGTCGCGTCTTCGTGCTGGACTCTCGCGGGCTCCTGATGAGCGACCGCAAGATGGAAGCATACAAACGCAGCTTTGCGCGTACGCCCGACGAGATTGCGGACTGGAAGTTCGAAGGAAGCGCCCCCGACCTCGTCGACACGATCCAGAACGCGAAGGCCTCCGTGTTGCTCGGCCTCTCGGGTCGTCCCGGGGCGTTCGACGAGCCGGTCGTCAAGGCGATGGCAGACAATCACAAGTGGCCGATCGTCTTCCCACTCTCGAATCCCACGGCCTCCGCGGAAGCGATCCCGGAAGACATCTTCAAGTGGACCGACGGGAAAGCGATTGTCGCGACGGGAAGCCCTTTCGACCCCGTGCGCATGGGCGGCGTTACCCACCCGATCGGACAAGGCAACAACGCGTTCATCTTTCCAGGGCTCGGGTTCGGCGCGATCCTCAGTGATGCGCGTGTCATCACGGACGGGATGGTGTTGGAAGCTTCGCAGGCACTCGCCGAGTACACGATCGAGAAGTACGTGGACGGAGGGTTGATCTACCCCCCGGTGAGCGACCTTCAAGAGACCTCGATTCGCGTCGCCACGCGCGTGTGTGAACAGGCCATCAAGGATGGGGTGGCTCGCCGAGAAAACATCCCAGAAGACGTCGAATCGTTCGTCCGAGAACGCTTCTGGCACCCATCCTATCTCCCCTTCGTCCGGGGCGAATAGTCGCAATGGACATTGCCATCGCGCTATTCGAGCAGGTCACCGCACTCGACGCGATTGGCCCGTATGAAGTCTTGCAGCGCGTCCCTGGGTCGCAGCTCAAGTTCGTCGGTCACCGCAAGGGCGAGATCCGAACCGACAACGGATTCCTCGGGCTGACCGTCGACCACACGTTCGATGAGGTGCCCCGCCCGGACGTGATTCTCGTCCCGGGCGGCATCGGAACCCGGGCGTTGATTCACGACGACACGATTCTGTCTTGGATTCGCACCGCCCATGAAACGTCGCAATACACCACCTCGGTGTGCACCGGTTCGCTGCTTCTCGCCGCGGCAGGCCTGCTCGGCGGCCTCGACGCCACAACCCACTTCTCCGCGCGGCCGATCCTCACCAAGCTAGGCGCGACTCCAGTCGACGATCGCGTCGTCCATCAAGGTAAAATCATCACCGCCGCCGGCGTCTCGAGCGGAATCGACATGGCCCTCGCTCTGGTAGAACGACTCACCGACTCAACCACCGCACAAGCCATCCAACTCATGATCGAGTACGACCCGCACCCCCCCCACGACACCGGCGCCCTCGAAAAGGCCACCCCAGAAATCCTCGCCCGCGGCCAACACCTCGCCACCCTCCGCCACTAAAGACGACACATAAAAGGGGACAGTCCCCTTTTCACAGGGGTTAAGAAAGAGCGCCGCCGTCCGCACGGATCTCCGTGCCGTTGATGTACCGCGCATCGTCAGAAGCGAGGAAGGCGATGACCGAGGCAGCATGGAGAGGTTTCGCGAATCCGACGAACGGCATCGCGCCCTTCAAGAGGTCCATGTCGGCGCCCTCCGGCGCCTTGAAATCACCGTGCAGCGCCGTCGCGATTCCGCCCGGCACCACGCAGTTCGCGCGAAGGCCCTGTTTGACGTACTCCTGATAGAGAGAGCGTGTCATCGAGATCACGCCGCCCTTGGACGCCGCGTACGCGCTCATCCATGGGTGGCTTCCGAGTGCTGACGTCGATGAGCAGTTCACCAGGGCGCTGAATCGATTCTTCAGCAAGTGCGGGAGCGCGGCGTGATTCACGTAGAAGGTCCCGTTTAGATTGATGTTGATGATCTCATGCCATTGCTCGAAGGTCATCTCATGGGTGTGATAGGTGCGCAGAATCCCCGCGCAGTGACAGAGCGTGTCGAAGCCTCCCATGTCGTCTGCGGCCTGATCGATCAACTCCTTGACGCGCTCGCCATCGGTTACATCGCAGGCGTACGTCCATGCCTTGGCACCGAATCCCTCAGCCAATTTCTTCGTCACCTCGAGCCCCTCAGGGTTGATATCGAAGAGCCCGACGTTGCCGCCCTCTTCCGCGATTCGCGCCGCCGTGGCCTGACCAATACCCGCCGCCGCACCCGTGATCACGACGTTCTTCCCTTCAAACCTTTTCATCGTTCTTCTCGCCTATCTTTTGCTAGTACCCGTGGAGCGCTGCCCATCGATGCCGTTGACGCGAGGGCTCACCGAAAGTCATATAGGTCGCCTGCGCACGCTTGAGATAGAAGCCAATATCGTGCTCGTCGGTGACACCGATTCCACCGTGCATCTGAATCGCTTCCTTCGCGACGTGCAGGAACGTCTCGGAAGCCAATGCGTTCGCCAGGGATGCGAGGCGTGGCACCTCATCAGGCTGCTCGTCGACGGCCCTCGCGCCCGCCAAGACCACCGCCCGCAGCAGCGCAAGCTCCGTGTAGAGATCCACTGCGCGGTGCTGCAGCGCCTGGAACGACCCGATCGGCGAATCGAACTGTACGCGCTCCTTGATGTACGCCAGCGTATCCTCAAACGCCTGTTCGGCAGCGCCCAACATGTGAGATGCCAATCCGATCGCGCCGCGATCAAATACTCTCTGCAACAGATCGTCCCCGGCACCCAGGCTCCCGACCGAAGCGTCGGCGCTGACCTGGCATCGGTCGAAACGCACGATGGCGGCGTTGTGACCGTCGATCCGAAGCTGGCGCGTGACTGTCACTCCAGATGCACGCCGATCGACGAGAAACAGCGCGATACGCTCCTCTGCTACCTGTGCGGACACCAACAGCTGATCGGCCACGTGCCCGTCCAGCACGTGGGTCTTCTCTCCATTGATCTCGAAGCCGTTCGCCACGGGAGCTGCCGTCGTCTCGACGCTTCGGAAGTCGCCTCGTGCGGCACGCTCGTCGACCGCAAGCCCAACGATCGTGTCCCCAGCAGCGATCCCTGGCAGGAGCGCTGCCTTCTGTTCGCGACTGCCACCAAGCAGGAGCGCCTGTGTTCCGAGAAGGAGAGTCGACACGAACGGTTCGGGCATGAGCTCGCGTCCACTCGCCTCGAGGATCGCACATAGGTCGAAGAATCCGAGCCCAAGGCCATCGAGGTCCGCTGGGATTTGCAGCCCCAGCCAGCCGAGCCCGGCCATCTCGCGCCAGACCTCAGGGGAGAAACCCACCGGGTCTTTCGTGTCGCGAAAATGGCGAAGGCGCGAAGCTGGCGCTCGCTGGGCGACGAACTCGCGGGCGGTCCTCGAGAGCATCTGTTGCTCTTCACTGAGCAAAAGGTTCGGTGCCCAGGCGCTCATTTCTTAGACTCCGGCAACCCAAGGACACGCTTGCTCACGATGTTCTTCTGGATCTCGGACGAACCGCCTTCGATCGTACTGGCACGAGAACGAAGCCACTCGCGGGTGTAGGCGAGGTCATCTTCATCGAACCCGGGGGCCTCCCACCCGAGCCCCTCTGAACCGGCGACCTTCATGCCGAGTTCGAAGCGCATCTGCTTCAACTCGCTTCCCACGATCTTGGAGATCGACCCTTCGGGCCCGGGCGTTCCGCTTTGAGCCTCCTGTTGCACACGCGATAGCGTCAAGTGGAAGGCTTCTTCGAGCATCCCGAGCCGCGCAATCTCATCGCGCAGAAGCGGGTCCGGCAACGGTCCCTTCGCGACACCAAGATGCTTTCGGGCACGAGCGACGACGTCTCGCTGCGACGAGCCGGGCTGTCGCGCAATCGATCTTCCGATCGACGAGCGCTCATGTCCGAGGATCGCCTTCGCGATGCTCCACCCCTCGTGAAGCGTACCTACCAGGTTCGTCGCCGGCACCCGAACGTTGTCGAAGAAGGTCTCACAGAACGGGGAGTACCCACTGATCAGGTCAATCCGCCGAACGGCGATCCCCGGGGTGTCCAAGGAAGCCAAGACCACCGAAATGCCTGTCTGCTTCTTCGGTCCTGTCGAATCAGTGCGGGTAAGACAATAGATCCAATCGCTCAGATCCGCGTGTGATGTCCAAATCTTCTGACCATTGAGCACGAAGTCGTCGCCTTCGACTTCCGCCTTGAGTTGTAGGTTCGCGAGATCCGAACCGGCGTTTGGCTCGGAGTAGCCTTGACACCAGCGCACCTCGCCCCGCGCAATCTTCGGTAGGTGCTCCGTGCACTGCGCCTCCGTGCCGTACTTCAACAGTACGGGCCCGAACATCGCCAACCCCTGCCCCGCCACCGGCCGGGGCGCACCAATCGCCTTGAACTCATCGTGAACGATCTGCTCGTGCGCGCGACTCAAGCCGGCTCCACCATACTCCCTCGGCCAGCTCGGCGCGGTCCAACCTTTCGCGATCCCGCGGTCGCGCCAAGCAAGAACGTCCGGGTCGGTTTCGGTGCACCGGGTGCCCCCCCAATAGCCCTCGAAGGGGCCACCCCCACTCGTGCCCCACAACGATTTCGGGCAGTTCTCACGGACCCAGGCCCGCGCCTCGCGGCGAAACGTATCGAGGTCATCCATGTTCACTCAGCCGCGCCGGTCTTCTTCATGTCGAGGGCGACGTCCTCGATCATGTCTTCTTGCCCCCCTACCGTTTTCAGCCTCCCCAACTCGACCAGAATATCTGTCGACTTGAGACCGTACTTGTCGGCCGCGCGTTTCGCGAATAGAAGAAACGACGAGTAGACACCGGCGTATCCGAGCGTGAGCGAGTCTCGGTCCGCACGGACTTTGTGTGTCATGATCGGGTACACGATGTCTTCGGCGACATCCATGAGCTTCCACATGTCGACGCCTGTCTCGACCCCCATCCGGTGGAGCACCGCGACGAAGACCTCGAGGGGCGTGTTGCCGGCTCCGGCACCCATTCCCGCTACCGAACCGTCAACGCGACTCGCACCGGCATCAATCGCTGCCAGCGAGTTCGCGACTCCCATGTGCATGTTGTGATGGCCATGAAAGCCGACCTCTGTTTGGGGCGAGAGTTCTTCGCGGCACCGTCTGACACGAGCCGTGACGTCGTCCGGCAGCATGTACCCAGCGGAGTCGGTGATGTAGAGGCAATTCGCGCCGTAGCTCTCCATGAGCTTGGCTTGTGCCAAGAGATCCTCGGGGGAGATCATGTGCGCCATCATGAGAAACCCCACGGTGTCCATGCCGAGCTTCCTTCCCAGAGCGACATGCTGCTCGGAGACGTCGGCCTCGGTACAGTGGGTGGCGACGCGAATGGTATTCACGCCGAGGTCGTGGGCCATGTGGAGGTGGTCGACAGTGCCGATCCCTGGCAGAAGCAGCGCCGAAATCTTGGCGTTTACCATCTTTGGAACGACGGCACGAAGATACTCTTCGTCGCTCGCCGCCGGAAAACCGTAGTTCACGGATGCGCCGCCGAGCCCGTCTCCATGGCTGACTTCGATCATGGGGACCCCCGCCACATCGAGCGCCGTGGCGACCTGGACCATCTGCGCCGGGGTGATCTGATGCCTCTGGGGATGCATGCCGTCGCGGAGGCTCATGTCGTGGAGGGTGACCGTCTTGCCTTGCAGATTCATGCTGCCTCCGCCCGGAGGATTTCCTCGGCGATGAGCTCTGCCGTGCGAAGCCCCGCGGCGGTCATGATGTCGAGGTTCCCGGCATACTTCGGTAGAAAATCGCCAAGCCCTTCGACCTCCATGTAGAACGACACCCTCTTCTCGTCGAAAACCGGCCCGTTCTTGAGGGTGTAGCCGGGGACGTATTTCTGAACCTCCGCAACCATGGCCGCCGCAGATTCGATGATCTCCTGCTCCTTCGGCGCATGCTTCGTGAGGCAATGAATCGTGTCCCGCATGATCAACGGAGGCTCGGCGGGGTTGATGATGATGATCGCCTTCCCGCGCTCGGCACCACCCACGACTTCGACCCCCCTGGCCGTGGTGCGTGTGAACTCATCGATGTTTCTACGAGTCCCCGGCCCGGCTGATTTCGACGAGACGGTCGCGATGATTTCGCCGTACTCGACAGGCTGTACCCGACTCACAGCCGCCACCATGGGAATCGTCGCCTGGCCTCCACACGTAACCATGTTCACGTTCTGCTCGCCACGCCCCACCATCTCCCCGAGATTGACCGGTGGTACGCAAAAAGGGCCGATCGCCGCCGGGGTCAGATCGACCATCTTGACGCCATGTTCGCTCACGGCCTCGTTGTTCGCCCGATGCACGTAGGCACTGGTGGCGTCCCATGCGATCCTCACACCGTCGCTCGCGATGTGCGGCACCAGCGCGGCAACACCTTCGGCGGTGGTCTTGAGCCCGAGTTCCTTCGCACGCCGAAGCCCTTCGGATGCGGCATCGATCCCCACCATCCATACCGGTTCGATCGTTTCGCTGCGCAGCGCTTTGTAGAGCAGGTCGGTTCCGATGTTTCCGGATCCGATGATCGCTGCTTTCACCTTCGTAGTCATCTCTTCCAACGCTCCTATGTAAACCGAACCGTGGCCGTGCCGACTCCGTCAACTTCGAGACGCATCTCGTCGCCTGCGACCACGGGCTCGAGAGGCACGAGGGAACCCGACAACACGACGTCGCCTTCGTTCAGCGTAATGCCGAACTGGGACAAGGTATTCGCCAGCCAACTCACGCAGTTCAGAGGCGACTCGAGGGCGGCCGACCCGAGCCCTTCACTCAACGGCTTCCCGTTCTTGTAAACGCGCATCGCGAGGTTCGGGAAATCGAGATCGCGCGGATCGGCATGCTCGTCCCCCAGAACGAAAAGACCGCAACTCGCATTGTCGGCGACCGTGTCTTGGATCTTGACCTTCCAATCGTGCACACGGCTATCGACTACCTCGAAGCAAGCCATGACGTAGTCGGTCGCGTCGACCACATCCTCGTTCGTGACGCCGGGCCCATTGAGGTCGCGCTTGAGCTTGAACGCGATCTCGCCCTCTGCGCGAGGCTGAATCAACTGCTTGCTAATCGGCATGGGTCCACCGTTGGGAACGACCATCTTGTCGGTGAGGTAACCAAAATCCGGCTGGAAGACACCGAGCATCTCTTGTACGGCGCGACTCGTGACCCCGATCTTCTTACCGATGATCTTCTCTCCGTCGTCCTCGATGCGACGCCCCACCATGCGCAGTGAAACGTGGTACGCATCCTCAATCGTGATTTCAGACCAACGCTCCGTCAGTGGCTGCAGCGTCCGTCGTCCGCGAAGCGCGTCGTAAAGCTCGTCACCGAACTCTCTGATCTTCATCTGTCGCGCTGCGTCGTCCATGAGAGCATTAACCCTTCGTTAAAGGGGACTGTCCCCTTTAACCGAGGGTGTTGGTTAGGAATTGGTGGGTGAGGTTGTTGAAGAGGTGTTGGTATTCGACCATGACCCAGTGGCCGCAGTGGGAGATGAGGATGGTGCGGGCGTTGCGGCAATTGTCCGCGATCTTTGCGGCGCCGGTGGATGGGCAGAACTTGTCGTTGGCGC
Source organism: Polyangiales bacterium (assembly GCA_049670545.1). Taxonomy (GTDB): domain Bacteria; phylum Myxococcota_A; class Polyangia; order Polyangiales; family Houyiibacteriaceae; genus SG8-38. The sequence continues at coordinate 31 of JBATTM010000276.1, read as the reverse complement.
CCCAGAAACACAAGACGGGGCAGGTAATCTC
>JBATTM010000275.1:0-1802 GCA_049670545.1 Polyangiales bacterium | reverse complement strand
AGTTCTCGTTGAACTCAGCCTTGCCGAGTGTGTTTGTCAGCGGGGAAGGGTCCTTCTATCCCCACACGAACCTGGCAGTCGTCGACAGCAGCTTCAACATCGTGGCCTGCGATCGAGGTCCTGGGGGCGGTGACTACTGGGGGCGCTTGACGATGCCGATGGCCGCGGGCGATTGGTACCTCGTGTCCGATGCGGCAGTCGGGCCCAAGAGCAGCGTGCACGACAACAGTGGCCCCTACCAGATCCGAATTCAGACGACGGCCGACGATCCAAGCTGGCAGACTCGGGACATGCCGATCGCGTGGCCGGACGTCGAAACCGAGCTCCTGGCCCGCGGCACCAAGCTCGTTCAAATCCTGAGCCCGGGCGACGGAAACAACGCGCGTGCGGCACTCGATATCGACGCTCTTGCGGTTGCGACGGGGTCGGTCGACCAGTTCGGTCAGCCGTACGTGGAGAGCATCGCGGGTAACGGTGTGGGGCTGTCCACAGCCGTTCTCGATGCGGTTCGCGCGCTGGTTGGAGACACGAGACGTGACGTGACCATCATCGCGGAAGACAATGCTGCGACCGCTGGCGTGGATGAGTCACGCTTCATCAGCCTCGTGACCGCTACGCAGTGCCCCACCGTGGGGATCAACAACTGTCTCGGTCAGACCAGCGACACGTGCCTCGATTGCCTGGCCGACAGCGACCTGCGTTTCGAGTTCCGCGTCGGAAATGACTTCGTGTCGCCGAATGGCACCGCGCAGATCTTCGAGTTTGACCTCATCTCGATTGCGGACGGCAGCATCCAACTCTCGCGTATTCCGTTCCGGGTCATGGTCCCCGCGACCGGCGCAGACTACGGAACCGGCTTCTATCAGAACGAGTACGATTCCGCCGTCGTTTGTGAGACACACGAGCGGCCTGACTGGGGGATCCTCACCTGGGCGGGCTCATTGCCTTCGGACACAGCAATCGAGTTCGAGTTCTCCACCGCCGACGAGGCCGGTGACCTCGAACAGATTCCAACTTCAGTGGTCTTACAGAACGGCGCCGCGAGCGAAATCGACGTGGGTGAGGCGATCAAGGACGATGGCAAGCTCAACGGTCTGCTCCTTCTGAGGGTACGCGCCAAGCTTCTTGGGTCGACGGACACGTTCGATACGCCCACGCTCGACGGGTGGTCGCTGCAGTTCAACTGCGTCCCGGCCGTCTAGCTTCGATCAATCGAACCAGCTCGGCGCGCAAGGCTTCTAACGGTGGCCGCCGCGAATCAGGGTCAGCATCGGTTTCGGCGCGTATCCTGCCACGTAGCCGCTCTCTTCGGCGACATAGACCCACCCTCGCTCGTCGACGCGCATGAGGTCAGGAACCAGGTCGCACGGCAGGCTCACCGAGAGACGTGAGCCGTCGGCGGGGCGCACGACGTGCACCGAGGACGCCGGAACGAAGAGCGCGCCCCCACGAAGCACGGGCTCCAGTCGCCTCGGGATCTCGTCGGCAAGCGCGTCGGCCAGGTTGGCGGACCAGCGCACGGCACCGGTCGTGACGTCGTAAGCACTGAGCAGGCCAAAGGGCGCGTTGACGATCCAGGTTTCGTCGATGCTGAGTCCGGCGCCACCAATGCCGAGCCCGGGATCCTTCGTGTCCCAGAGCTTCGCTCCGTCCTCGAGCGCGTATGCCGCGAGCGTGGCGTTCTTGCCCGCCGTCGAGACCATGACTGCGCCAGCTGCCGCGCCGGGGTCTGATGTCGGCGGCCCGACGAGCTCTTTCTGCCAACGGGGCTTGCCGCTGTAGAGATCGATGGCGTAGAGCGC
>JBATTM010000274.1:0-2321 GCA_049670545.1 Polyangiales bacterium | reverse complement strand
GGCCATTCCGGCGTTTCAAGCGCTTGCGACCATCCTCGAAGAAGAGCTGGGGATCCACCGCGTCGACCGATCGAGAGGTCGTTCCGGGAACCACCGAGCTCGCGACTTCGAGGCACACCGCGGCATCGATAGTTTCGCCAGCTGGGCTCGGAGGAGCATCGGCGCTGAGAAGGAACTTGACGGCATTGCATCCTGGCCGGCTCTTCACAACGAGCTCGCGCGTTTTGGGGTCCGCCTCGTGCGCCGCGGCAATGGACTCGCGATTGTGGACGCGACCAGGCCTCAACTCGGGTGCAAGGCATCGGCCTTGGGACGCGGATGGTCGAAGCAACGGCTCTGCGAGCGATACGGGGAGTTCGTCGAAGGCCCGGGTGCTGCCGAGGTCGCACGCGAGCAGGTGGGCCCCTACGAGGAACGCCCTCTCGGACGAGCAGCCGACGACGGGCTCTGGCGGGAGTACCGAGAGGTTCTCGACGCCGGGCGGCGCCACCACAGGGAGCTCCGCGAGGCGACGGCCGCCAGGATCGAGGCGGCCCGCGCCGCTCATGCGGAGCGGTTCAAGGTGCGGTATCACGCGATTGCCGCGATGCCCATCTCTTCGCGGGATAAGCGCGGCTTGTACAAGACTCTTTCCTTCGAAAGAAAGTTTGCCGAGCGCAAGCTGAGGGCGACTATCAAGGGGTGGCGGGCAGTAACGGACGACACGCACCCTCGGTCCTGGAAGCAGTTTCTTGCGGAACGGGCCTCCCGAGGAGACCAACGGGCCCTCCGACGGCTAAGGCAGCAGTTTCGCGGCCCAGCGATCAAGGGCCGTGACAGCCGCCTTCGCGCGCTGCCATCGCGCGACCGGCACACGAGTCGCGGCACAGTTGTTCACAACCTTAGAGACGGGGCGCGTCTGCGAGAATCGGCGGGTTTGATCGAGCTCCTTGGCGATCCTCGCAACGACGCACTCGAGCAGTTGGTGAGAGTCGCCAAACAACGGTTCGGAACGAAAAACATGACGCTGGCCGGACCGAGGAAGGTCCGAGAGCGCCTGGCAAAGATGGTTGCGGAGCATGGTCTCGATATCGCGCATGGGCATGAGCGATGAGAGCGCTCGACGAGCCAACTCGCGCTCGGGCGATCCAGTCGGTCACGGACTCACTCGGGCAACAGAATCGACTTCGGTGACGTGAGGAGCAATGCGGATTGTCGTTCAGGCGGCGCGAGCCTCGCGATAGCACTAGCCCCTCAGGTGGAGCTACGTCTTGTGCTCAGCCATTGAGTTCCCCTCGTCCACCAGAGCATCGGGCTCCGTGCCCCACGAACAAACCCTAGGCGTTCATACAGCCGGCAGGCCGCTTCGGCGCTGGTTGTCAGGGTGAGTCCGAGCTCTGATACGCCCTTCCAGTCCCGTCAACGAATCGCAACCTTGAGGTTCGCTATCGGGCGGCTCGCTGAGGGAAGCTCTTGAGTTGTTGCCGCAGCTCGTCCGCTGCTCGAATCAAATCGAATTGGGAGACGGGGAACTCGAGCCAGAAGTCTTCCTCGCGGTCGGTGATCCATGGCGGCCGCGACTCGAAGGCAAGGTGAACACGAAGACAGAGCTCGTGTAACACCCGGACGCATTCGAGTTCGGACGATGGCCCTTCTGATGGTTCTGGCGCTCTTTGCCTTGGGGTGGCCTAGTGCAGGTCGACACTGGGTGGGCAGATCCGCAAATCGCACCCGGTGGCGGCGAACCCAAAATCGCGCGGGTCTCCGGGAAGGGGCCCCGCGGTGCAAGCCCCCCTTTCCGTCCACTGCGAGACTTCGCAACCCGTCTCTGGATCGAACACCAGTTCGCACGTGGGCCGCAAGGCACATTGCGGCGGACACTCGTTCGCGTCGAATCGGCCACAGAACTCCAACGCCTCCGAAACTACGACCTCGCAATCCGTCTCTAGGGGCGGCCCCTCTGGCGCCGGAATCTCTTGAAGGAGGTCGACAAGGGTGGTTCGGGCGTTCGTGCATCCGCGCACGCGATACGTGTAGGTGTCTTCGTCGCGTTGCACGGTACCGAACCTCTCACCGATTTCACAAGTCGTCCTCTCCCAACAGCCTTCGTAATCCGGGTCGAAGCAAGCGGCTTCAGGCAGCAGAAGGTCGATCGTGGTCGCGACGCAGCGGCCCTCGGTACCGTCGCATTCCGAGGGGTCGCACTCGACGGCCAGTCCGGACACGGCATCGGCGGAGCCATCGTCCGGAGTTCCGCAGCCAATAACGGCCAGTGTGGCAAGCAGTCTAAGGTTTCGCATAGTCAGAAGAGAGTGCTCTGATGTTTGGATTATTTCAAGAGA
>JBATTM010000273.1:0-3015 GCA_049670545.1 Polyangiales bacterium | reverse complement strand
GTGGCACCCGGCACCGCAGGGGGGCTCGAGACGCTCGAGAAGCTCGCCGAGCGCGAGAAAGACTGGGAAACCCTCGCGACCGTCCTTCGCGAGCGCGCGGCTGCCCACGAGGGCACGTCAACGTTGCCCGAGCTCCTGCAGCGGTTAGGCGTGGTCCTGATGGAGCGCCTCGGACGCCCTGCGGATGCGGTGGTGGTCTGGGAGGAACTCCTCGTTCTCGATCCGGACAACACACGGGTCCGGCGAACGCTTCGAGATGCGTACGTCGCGGCTGGCGCCTGGGAGCCCCTCGAGGCGCTCTACGCGGACAAGAGCGACCACGCCGGATTGGCGGACGTCTTGAGTCAAGCCGCAGAGGGTGCCGAGGATCCAGCCACCGCAGTCGAGTTGAGCCTCCGTGCAGCAACCGTCTACCGCGACCAGCTCGGGGAGCCACAGCGCGCGCTTCGCAGTCTAGAGCGTGTGCTCGGGGTCGACCCCGCGAACGTTGAGGCGGCTCGCCGTCTCTCGCCCCTTTATGAGCGGGATCAGAAGTGGCGGCGTCACGCGGACATGCTCGAGATCGTCGAGCGCGGCGCGCCTGACGACCAAGAGCCGAGCGACCGCCTGACACGGCTGTCCGCGCTCCGAAGCGTCACGCTCGATCGTCTGCGCGATGCGGAGTCTTCCTTCGGCTGGGCGAGTCGGGCGTACATGTTGTTCCCGTCGGAGCCTGGCGTGGTCGCGGGCCTCGAAGAATCGGCGGAGGCGACCGGTGCGTACGACGACTTGGTGGCGTTGTTCCGACTTCGGGTCGAAGACACCTCGACCCCGCCGGACGAGCGAACCGATTTGCAGCGCCGCATTGCGTCGATCGCAGGAGAGCGCCTCGGTCAATCGACGGAGTCAATTCGCGAGCTCGAAGCCATTCTCGAACAACAACCCGGGGATGCCGAAGCGATGGCGGTGCTGGACCGCCTGTACCGAGCCGAGCGCCGCTTCGCGGATCTTCGCTCGCTCTATGAGCAGCGGCTCGCGACGGCTACGGATCCCGCCGAGCGTTGGGTGTTGCTGAACGAGGTTGCGCTCGTAGAAGAAGAACAGCTCGGGGATCTCCCCGCCGCGGCAGGGCGCCATTGGCAGATTCTCGAAGACAACGCGCACGACGTCGATGCACTCCGCGCGGTCGAACGCCTGTCGCAGCAACTAAAACAGTGGGACCGGCTCGACGCGGCACTCGCCAAGCGGCTTGAATCCAACATGGCCGATGATGACCGGTTGGCCGTACACCTCCAGCTCGCGGACCTCCGCCGAATTTACCTCGAAGATCCATCGGGCGCGCTCGAGTCGTACCGGGACTCGCTCGGACTCGACGGGCGAAACGCCGTGGCCGTCCAGGGGGTTGAAGCGATCTCTGCGGAGGGAGGGGCGCTGTTCGATCGGGCGATCGAGTTGTTGGAGCCGGCGTACAGCAAGCGAGGGGACTTCCAGAAGCTCGCCAATCTCTGGAAGCAGCGGCTCGAAACCACCCAAGATCTCGACGATCGCCGCGCACTTCGGCTGCGCATCGCCGAGCTGTCCGCATCCGAACTCGGGGATGCGGCAGGTGCCTATGGTGCCCTCGAGTCCGCGTTCATCGACAATCCGCGCGATTTGGATCTGCTCGACCGTCTCGGTGGAGTCGCCGAAGCCGCGGGCCAGCACGAGCCGTTCGCGGCCGCGATGGTGCTCGCTCTCGATGCGGGTGACATCGATCAAGATGCCGAAGTCGTGTTGAGCCGCCGTGTGGCCGAACTGTTCGACGGGATGCTTGGGCGCCCGGAGGAGGCGGCTCGGTTCCACCAACGGGTGCTCGATGACGATGCGAGCGATGCGACGGCGTTCGCTGCGCTCAAGCAGATCTACACCAAGCACGAACGTTGGGACGAACTCCGCGCTCTCTATCTGGGGCGCATCGGTGTGACCAGCGACGCTGGCGCCAAGCTCGATCTTCTTCTGCAGCTTTGCTTCCTCTTCGAGGAGATCCTGGATGAGCCCACGCACGCGATTTCGAGCTATGAGCAGGCGCTTGAACTCGACCCGACGCACACGCCATCGCGTCGTGCGCTCCAGCGTCTCTACGGGAGGCTGAAGCGCTGGCCTGAGCTGGCTGAGCTGCTGCGCCGGGACCTCGATGAGGCGGCCGACAAGGAAGCCGCAGATCTCGCGTACGAGCTGGGCACGCTCTACGAGACCCGCCTCGATCGTGCCCCCGAAGCGGTTGACCACTATCAACTGGTCCTCGAGTCGAGCCCCACGCACCTCCGTGCTCAAGAGGGCCTCGAGCGAATGATGGAGCACCCTGGGGAACGCCAGCGCGTCGCTTCGATCCTCGAGCCGATCTTCGACTCTCAGGGCGCCTGGGGGGAGCTGGTGAAGGTGTTCGAGGTACAGCTCGAGGACCTGCAGGAGCCGAGTTCCCGTGCCGTTCATCTCGGACGTATCGGCGAGCTCGCTGAAACCAAGCTCAACGACTCCGAGATGGCGTTTGCCGCGTTCTCTCGGGCCGTTCGAGAAGACATCACAGACGGCAACGCACGTGCGGATCTTCGGCGTCTCGCGAGCTCCCTCAACCGTCTTCGGGAGCGTGCGACGCTTCTCGAAGAGGGGCTCGTGGCGGTTTCCCAAGACTACGTCAAGACCGAGCTCAGCCTCGAGTTGGCCGAGTTGTGGGAAGATGACGGCACCGACCCCGCGGAGGTGGAGCGCGCGTATCGCCGCTTGCTGACCGAGGAGGCGGACAATCCCGACATCGTGCTGAAGGCGTCCCGCGCGCTCGAGCGCGTCCATCGCGCAGCCGGGGCCGAGGCCGAACTTGCCGAAGACCTGCGACGACAGCTCGAGTTCGAAGAAGATCCGGCCCGTCGCGATGCCTTGTTGCCGGAGCTGGCCGCACTCTTGGAAGGCCCGCTCAACGACGTTGCGGGCGCTACCGCGATCCAACGACAACGCCTCGACCTGGATCCGTCGAGTGCCGAGGTGCTCGCTGCCCTCGAG
>JBATTM010000272.1:0-2391 GCA_049670545.1 Polyangiales bacterium | reverse complement strand
CAAATGGCATTTCTGAACTAGAGCTGGCAACAATTGCACCATTTCGTTCCATGATGAAAACACGACTATCGGCACTAATATTCAAACCTCGGAGAAACTGACTGATTTGGGATAGTAGCAAGTCAGTTCCAATGACACCGATAATTTGGTAATCGCGATTGTATAGCGGCTGACTCGCAGTAATCGCCAAAAATTCGGATAGTCCGTTCGGCCTCTATCATCATTTCGGCCACAGAGGGGGCAGCAGTCCAGGCGAGGAGATAGCTAAAACCTGGGGTCACACCGGACTATAAAGGAATCGGTTCATGAACCGCGTCGCAGGAGAGACCCTGGAGTGCCCATGAACCGAGGGATACTTTTATAACTCTCCGGAGTCAAGACATGCCAGAGAATCTAGGGTCTAGTGTAGCGGATGAGACCGAGGCATCGCGACGACAACGAGACCAGATTGCGCACCTTCTCGAGGCGTATGAGCGGGCCAAGGCGTCAGGCATCAGTCAACGGGACTTTGCAACCAGCCAGGGCATTCCGCGCAGCAGCCTCCAGCACTGGCTAGCGCGCCAAACCGCGATAGCGGCCCCTCCGGAGGCCATCGCTTTTTTTGAGGGGCCAGCGGGGGTGAGCTGGTTGCATCAGATGGTGATAGCGGCGCACGTGGTGATGAGCCAAATGGGGGCCTGCGGGGTGAGCTTAATCTGCCAATTTTTGCACTTGAGCGGGCTGAGCGCCTTTGTGGGGAGTTCCTACGGCAGCCAGTACGCGCTAGCGGTAGCGATGGAGGAGCATCTGGTGAGCTATGGCGTCACGGAAACTCAACGCTTAGGTTCGGTGATGGCGGCCAGCGAGATCACCGCCTGCCTGGATGAAACCTTTCATCCCGAGGTCTGCTTGGTGGGGATAGAACCCGCCTCTAACTTCATTTTGGTGGAGACCTATCGTGAGCGACGCGATGCCGAGAGTTGGGAAGAGTCTCTTAACGCCGCCTTGACGAGTTTGCCGGTGACGATTCGGCAGGTCACCTCGGATGCGGCCAGTGGTCTGATTCGCTACGCCCAGGAGATCTTAGGGGTGCCGCACTCGCCGGATTTATTTCACATTCAGCGGGAGTTGGTGCGGGCCACGGCTTGGCCCTTAGCCCAGCAACACCGTCACGCCGAGACAGCCGTCGCCCAGGCTGAATCAGAACTCGCCCGAGCAGTGGCCAAGCGTGAGCGCTATCAGCGCCGTCCTCGCCCTGGTCGTCGGCCCAGTTTTGAGGTCGCCATTGAGCGGGCCGAACTCGCCTTGGCCAACGCCCAGCAGGCGTTAGTGACGGTGGAACAGCACCAAGAACAAGCCCAAGCGGCGATTCAGGGCATTTCCCACACCTACCATCCCCTCGAGTTAGACACCGGAGTCTGGCGTCCCCCAGCCGCGATTGAGGCTGAGTTGACGGCACGCTTTGACACCCTCGAGCAGATCATCACTCAGGCTGACCTGCCCGACTATGCCCAGGCTAAGTTCGCCAAAGCTAAACGCCAATTGTCCCCGATGGTGGAGACCCTCCACCGGTTTGACCAACACCGGCTCACCCACACCCTCACGCTATCTCAACTCGGGCTGGCGACGCTGGAACACGACTTCCAGGAGCACCTCCTCCCGGCCGTGTATCTCAATAAGGTCGCCGCCCAAACCTCAGATCCGACCCAGCGTCAGGCCTTACAGGCCACCATTGCGCAATTGCTCAGGCCGCTGCGCGACCCTGATGCCCCCATTCAATCCCTCTCGGCAGACCGGCGCCATCACCTCGAAGCCCTCGCCCTGACTGGTGTCCAGACCTTTCAGCGCTCCAGTTCTTGTGTCGAGGGCCGCAATGGTCAACTTGCGTTGCGCCATCATAGTTTCCACCGGCTTAGCCCTCGCAAACTCCAAGCCCTCACCACCATCCACAATTTTTTCTTGGCCCGTCCCGACGGCTCTACCGCCGCTGAACGGTTCTTTGGCCACCCCCCTAAACCCCTCTTTAACTGGCTTCTGCAGGCTCTCCCCCTGCCGCCTCGCCCCGCTCGGAATCGTCCCCTGGTGTCCACTCCCTATCTTTTAGATGCCGCTTGACCTACCCCTTGGCCGAAACGATGATTAAGGCCCTCGTTTCCACATCCAAATCCCTATCACTATCACTCGTGATCTTGACCTAACGAGTAGGTCTAAAACTGAGGCCCTATCGCCTTTTTTAGTAGATTCTTATGCACCTCCCCTTGGCGCTGGCAGATCACCACACTTAACCGAAGTCTTAACTCAGCTATCTCCAGACTGGTTAATCAGATTGAGCAGGCTGCCATCAAAGGTTCAGACTGCGACTTGGAACGGTTGATTGAACAATTGCCAGAAAATTCCAGCGACCTCAGAACC
>JBATTM010000271.1:0-3353 GCA_049670545.1 Polyangiales bacterium | reverse complement strand
ATGCCGCATCGAGGATGGCCGAGTCATCACGCCGGACGGCTTCAAAGACGCATGGGACAAACTCTTCGAGGCCGGCTGGCGCACGATCTCCGCCGAGTCGCGGTGGGGCGGGCAGGACGCCCCCCATGTCATCGGGTCGTTCGTCGAGGAAATGCTCTGCGGCGCCAACACCGCGTTCACGATGTACACAGGGCTCAGCCTGTCGGCTGCCGAGCTGCTGATCGAGTTCGGCACTGAAGACCAAAAGAAACGATACATTCCCGACATGATGGGTGGCCGCTTCGGTGGGACCATGTGTCTCACAGAGCCGCACGCGGGTTCCGACGTCGGCGCAGCGACCACCACGGCCACACGCAACGACGACGGCACGTACAACATCAAGGGGACCAAGATCTTCATCAGCGGTGGCGACAGCGATCTGGTCGAGAACGTCGTGCATCTCGTACTCGCACGCATCGAAGGTGCCGAGCCGGGAACCAAAGGGCTATCCCTGTTCACCGTGCCCCGCATTCGAGTCAACGACGACGGTTCGCTCGGCGAGTCGAACGATGTGCAGGTCCCGTCAATCGAACACAAGATGGGCATCAACGGGTCCGCGACCTGCGTCATGCAGTTTGGCGACGAGGACGGATGCATTGGTGAGGTCGTCGGTGGGGTCGAGCACCAAGGCATTCGTCAGATGTTTCACATGATGAACGCGGCACGCATCGGGGTTGGAATTCAGGGCCTTGCTGTGGCCTCCTCCTCGTACCTGAGCGCGCTCGAGTATGCACGTGAGCGCAAGCAGGGCTCTAGCGTCAAGAAGTTCAAGGATGCGAACGCGCCGCGCGTGCCGATCCTCGAGCACCCGAACATCCGACGTGACTTGCTTTCGATGAAAGCGCGCGTCGAGGGAATTCGAGCGCTGATCATGAAGCTCTCGACGCATGCCGATCGCCTCTCCATCGTGCAGGGTCAGGACGACGAAGGTGAGGCCTACCACAAGGGGCAGATCGACCTGCTGACGCCGCTGGTGAAAGCCTACGCCACGGATGCTGCCTTCGAGGTCTCTTCGCGCGCCATCCAGGTGTACGGCGGCCACGGATACCTCAAGGACCATCAAGTCGAGCAAAACTGCCGTGACGCGAAGATCTTCCAGATCTATGAAGGCACAAACTTCATCCAGTCGATGGATCTCGTGAGTCGCAAACTCGGGCAGGGAGGAGGCGCCAACACACAGGCGTTCCTGACCGACATCCAACGATTCATCGACAAGCACCGGGACGACGAAGTTCTCGGTCGTGCTGTTGACCAGCTCCAGCAGGCTCACGAGGCGGTCGCCGCCTCGGTGATGCAGTTCATCGGTTGGTTCAAGGGCGGCAAGCTCGAGCAGATTCCGCTCGCGGCCGAGGACTTCCTCACGATCTTGAGCGATCTCGCGGTGGGTTGGTTGCTCCTCGAGCAGGCTGCGATCGCAATCGAGAGGCTTCCCGAGACGTCCGACACGCATCCGGACCATGCCTTCTACACGGGCAAGAAGTACGCGGCGCTACACTTCGCAAGCAGTGAACTCACGACGCTCCCGAGTCGTGCAAACCGACTCAGCGACATCGACACGTTGGCCGTCGAGATTCCCGACGAATCCTTCGCGACCATTTGAGCGCGACGGCGCGCTTCAAGCCTTCTTCGCCTGGCAGTCAGAACAGATACCGTAGAGCTCGAGCTTGTGTCGTACGAGCTTGAAGCCGTGCCTATTCGCCACGATCTTCTGCAGCTCTTCGATCTTCTCGTCTTCGAACTCGATGATCTTCTCACAATCATTGCAAATCAAGTGGTCGTGGTGTTCGTCTTCCCACGCGACTTCATAGCGGGAGACCCCGTCGCCGAAGTGCCGCTCGTATGCGAGCCCGCACTCTTTGAGAAGTTTGAGCGTTCGGTAGACAGTGGCGTACCCGATCTTTGGTTCTTCCTCGCGAACCCGTTCGAGCAAATCTTCGATCGAGAGGTGTCCGTGACTCACGAAGAACGTTTCGGTGACCACGCGGCGCTGCCCGGTCGAACGCAGGCCGTGCTGACCCATGTAGTCGTTCAAGCGAGCGCGTAGTTCTTCGAGATCGCGTTCCATGCGGACGTCCATGCGTCTTTACCCTGGGAGTTCCTAAGGTACCATTCGCTCCTTGTCCATCCCTACTGAAAAACGACATCTCGATCTCCAGCGTTTCAGCTGGGTTGTGAGAGCTGCGCCGATCGCGGTTGCATTGATTCTCGCAACGCTATGGTTGAGCGAGGCGCCGCCGCGTCCGATCGGGTTTTCTTTCAGCGCTCCAAGTGTAGTTGCCCCGGGCACGCGAATCGCACTGCGCGCGTGGCAGCTCACCGACGACGGGATCGATGCGCCGAGTACCTCCGTCGATCTCTTCGATCGCAAGGGAACGTTGATCTCGACGACGATCATGACACCTTCGCGGGTCGCTGGACTCGAAGCCGAGATCATGCTGCCGAAGGACGTGCAGGGTGTGGTGCAACTGGTGGCGCACACCCGAATCGACGGCGAGGCGGTATCCGCGAGCTATTCGGTTTCCGTGGAAACCGAAGAAGCGTTTCGCGCCTATCGACCCGTGCGTGAGACGAGCCCGTTTCAGGTCTATGAGCTTGGCCCTCTGCAACGTCTCGACCCCGTGCGCGCGCCGGAGGCCCTCGACCCCCGGGTCGAAGAGGGTGCGTGCGTACCCGAGCTCCCGTGTTGGCTTTCGGTTTGGGTTGGGGATGAGCCCACGCGCGTTCGCTTGCGACCGATCACCGGGGTTCGCCTCGACGAGACGGAGGCCGGTCCGGCCGCTGGCTTCCTGCGATTTCCTGTCGTCGTCGCGGCGAACGAAGCCAGGATCGAGGTCCAGGCGCTCGATCCTACGGGCCGTCCCGTCGCCACGCGCCAGATTCGACTTCCGATCGTGCCCGGAGGCATTGTGGCCCGAGGGAGGGTCTCCGGGGCCCAAGTGCGAATCTCATGGGAGGAGCTCGGGGGCGCGACCGCAGTGCTCGTCGACGCGTATCTCGGGAACCGGTGGACCTACGCGATGTCAGTGACTCCAGACCGACCGGTTCTGCCGGTGTCCCTCGAGCCGGGCGTGTGGCGACTGCAGGTGCGGAGAGATCTCTTTTCGACCAACACTGCGGGCGTCACGCATGTGGCGGTCACAGGGGGCGGCCGGAACGACCCGCTTCGCATGGCGGCACGTGCCGTGCTCGACGACGCCGCCCGTGACGGGCTCGATCCGATCGCGGTCGCCGCAGAGAACGGCGAGATCTCCCCCGCGCAAGCAGAGGACGCGATCTTGGCCCTCTTCGGGCCTCGCAACTTCGGGGTTGTCGCC